>JAYOXJ010000369.1:0-3193 GCA_038152725.1 Rhodospirillaceae bacterium | reverse complement strand
CTTTCATATAACCTTGCTCTTAGCTCTGATCTTACTGGCAATACCAGAAGTGCATATCTTTTATATCAACAGATTTTATATAATTCTAAATATAGAAACCATCAATTTATGATTCCAAGAGATTCTGTTCAAAAACGATATAAAGTCTTAGAGCAATTGATGCAAGATAGTAATGAGGTAATATAAATGGAAAATCATCAGGAGGTTCTTAATAAAATTCTTTCATGTGCGAAAAAAGATGGTGTTTCAGATATTCATATCACACCCAATCAGCCTGTTAGAGTTCGTTTAAATGGTGAATTAGTAGCTGTCGGTTCATCAATTTTATCAGTTGAAGATCTTGAAAAAATTATTGCTCTTACAATGCCAACTAATGCAGATTTTGATTTTTTTAAACAACATTGGGAGTTTGATTATTCATACAGCTTTGGAGATTATTGCCGTTTTCGAGTAAACGCATTTTGTAATATTTCAGGATCTTGTGCGGTTTTTAGGAAAATACCTGCCAAAATACCAGAATTATCAACTTTAAATGCTCCAGAGATTGTTAATGATCTTGTGAATTTGGCTCAAGGTCTTGTTTTGGTTACTGGTCCAACTGGATCGGGAAAATCAACTACTCTTGCGGCAATGATTAACAGAATTAACCAAAATAAAAAAAAGCATATTTTAACAATCGAGGATCCAGTTGAATTTGTGTATAAATCAGATCAAAGTCTAATTAATCAGAGGCAAATTGATCATTCAACTAAGTCATTCCCAAATGCTCTTAAAGCAGCTCTGCGTGAGGATCCTGATATAATACTGGTTGGAGAGATGCGTGATCCAGAAACGATTCAGTTGGCTTTGACAGCTGCTGAAACTGGGCATTTAGTGTTTTCAACGCTTCATACTAATAATGCTTATGAATCTATAAATCGAATTTTAGATGTGTTTCCTGCGGAAAGTAAAGGTTTAGCTACATCATTGCTATCAACTGGATTATCTGCTGTAATCTCGCAAAGATTAGTACCGCTTAAAGATGGTAATGGTAGACATCCCATTCATGAAGTTTTGATTGCAACTAATGCCGTTAGAAATTTAATCAGAGAAGGTAACATTCCGCAAATTTACTCAATGATTCAAGTTGGTAGAAATAAAGGAATGCAAACTATGTATGAAAGTGCAGAAAATGCAGTAGCAAAAGGTATTATCTCTGATGAAATCTTATCAATACTAAAACCGGCTAAAGATTAATATTATGCCTCATAACCTTATTTCCATTGATGATCTTAGTCTTTCTGAATGTCTAAGTATTTTTAAATATGCAGAAGAGTTTAAAAAGAGCGCAAACTCGCAGGAATTACAAAATAAGAAATTAATTAATTTGTTTTTTGAGAATTCTACAAGAACTAGATCTTCTTTTGAAATTGCTGCAAAAAATATGGGAGCTGAAGTTATCAATATTGATGTTTCTACATCTGCTGTAAAAAAAGGTGAAAGTGAAATTGATACAATAAAAACCTTAACTGCAATGCATCCGGATTTTATTACAATTAGACATTCAGTAGCGGGTTTTGTTGAAAGGCTTGCAAAATATACAGATGCACATGTTGTTAATTCTGGTGATGGTGCAAGGGAGCATCCAACTCAGGCTTTGCTTGATTGTTTTACAATTCTTCAGGAGAAGCACAGAATTGATGGGTTAAAAATAGGTATATGTGGTGATATTATAAATTCAAGAGTTGCAAGATCTAATATAAAGCTTTTAATAAAAATGGGAGCTGAGATATATCTAATTGCACCTCATAGCTTGATGCCGAATAAATTAAGGATTGATAATTTGCATTTTTGTTATGATTTGAAATCAGTAATAGGAAGCCTAGATGTTTTAATGACATTAAGAATCCAAAAAGAAAGGATGAAGAATGCTGTAATTACTTCAGAAGAAGAGTATGGTAGATTCTTTGGTTTAAATAAGGATAATTTAAAAAATGCCAAAACTGATCTTATAATCCTTCATCCTGGTCCAATTAATCGTGGAGTAGAAATTAGCGATGAAGTCGCAGATAGTATTGCTTCTATGATTTTAAAACAAGTCGCAAATGGTATTGTTATTAGACAATCAGTTCTTAAGTTTTTAAATAATTGATATTTCAGGATAGAAAATTTCTGGTGTTTTTTATTTATCACTTTATTTTAAATTTCTCAAAAGTTTTTAAAGTGATATGAGAGCTGCTCCTAAATTTTCAAAAAAAGTTTATGAGATTTTTACTGAAAAAGAAATCGCAAATTATTTAAGTTTGATTTCATTAAGATCTGATGAGCGTGAACAAAGAATTTCTATTAATTATATTAATGTATTAATTGAAAATTGGTCTGATCCAGACGTACAAGAATTAAAGGATTTCATTGAAAATTTTTTATATGTAAATTCTACATATAACACTGGGCAATATAAAGTCTTAGGTATTGATAGATCTAATCAAGATCATTTAGATCGAGCATATGAGAGTTTAAATTCTTCAACTAGTGAAGATGTTTTGTTAACTAGTCATGGAGATGATTCTGGTATGGAATCTGTATTAAGTGATGATGTTAAAATTTGCTCTGTCGATTCAAAAATATGTGAAGAATCCACCAAATCTTTAACAAAAGCTCAAAAAAAACGTTTAAAGAAAAAAAAAGCACAATCTTCTAGATTAGAAGGATTGGATGCTAGGTTATGTGAGCAAGAGAAAGCAAGTTTCATTGGAGGGTTAAATGATATAGATTTTGGTGACAGTGAGGATGTTATTCAATTAAAGGCGTCATATATCGATTTAATTCTTACATATTTTAATATTACTTCTAGTTCTGCTGTAAAATTAAATCCGAAATTTACTATGATACCTTTTGCTGTTAGAATTCAAATTATTGAAAAACTTACGGATTCGAAATAAGGTTAGCTTAGCTAATTGTAATTGTTGGTTAAAAGTATCTCGAGAAATTAATAAAGGAGATAGAGAAAAATTTAAGGTTCAGATTTTTCGACATGCTTACGTCCTTGGATTTATTACTCCAGCAAATGCTCATTTATGGGTAAAAAAATTAGAATTTGATGAACGTAAATTTGTTTTTGAGTTTATTAGGAATCTTTCTGAAATGGGTAGCTTTAAATTCTCTACTCTCTCAGAATATTATGATGCTTTTACTAAAAGGCTCGATGTTACAG
>JAYOXJ010000368.1:0-3222 GCA_038152725.1 Rhodospirillaceae bacterium | reverse complement strand
TCGAGGCGGAACGCGCCCGTGTGCTCGGTGCCCAGCCCGAGAAGAGAGAGAACCCCAACGCCGAGGCGATCGAGAAGATCCGCGAGCAGGGCATGCGCGCCTATGCGGAGGAAATGCATAAGAAGAAGATCGAGGAACTGCGCGCCAAGATCCTCGAAAAGATGGGCCTCACCGAGGAGGACCTGCAGAACATGCCGCCCGAGCAGCGCAAGACCATCGAGGACATGGTCTCGAACGAGGTCGCCGCGCGCATGGCGGTCGACTCGATGGCCAACGGTGGCGGTGACGAAAGCGGCACGATTGCCGACGGCGCCCATCTTGCCGCCCAGGCGATCGCCGGTGACGCCGGCAGGCTACCCGGTGGTGCTGCGGGTTTCGCCATTCTGGCTGCCATGGATGCCCAGGACGGTAATCCGCTGGAACTCGATCCGGAGCAGCGAGGCTTGCCCGTCTAACCTCGATGCTATAAACGGACCCAGCCCGCCGGACGAAATCGCCCGGCCGCTTGGCATTGAGGAAAACCGCCATGTCCGCGAAGGTCTTCATCGACGGCGAGGCCGGCACCACCGGGCTCCAGATCAAGGCACGGCTTGAAAAACGGCCGGACCTTGCACTCCTGCATCTGAACGATTCCGAAAGGAAGGATGCCGGGCGCCGCCGCGACATGCTGAACGCGGCCGACTTGGTCGTGCTTTGCCTGCCGGACGACGCGGCCAGGGAGGCGGTGAGCCTGATCGAGAACGCCGAGACGCGGGTGGTCGACGCCTCGACCGCGCACCGGACGGCGCCGGGCTGGGTTTATGGCTTCCCTGAGTACGAGGCCGGCCAGCGCGACCTCATCCGGAACGCCAAGCGCGTCACCAATCCGGGTTGCTACGCCATCACGTCGGTCGCGATCCTGCATCCACTGGTCGCGGCGGGTTTGGTCAAGTCAGACTGGCCGGTGACCATCAACGCGGTTTCCGGATACTCCGGCGGCGGCAAGAGCCTGATTGCCGCCTTCGAAGACCCGTCGGCTGAAAACCACACTGATTCAACGTTTTATGCCTACGGCCTCACGCTCAAGCACAAGCATGTTCCGGAGATCACGCGCTGGAGCGGCCTGCAGCACGCGCCGGTGTTCGTGCCCAGTGTCGGGCGCTATCACCAGGGCATGATCGTTCAAGTTCCGCTGCCGCTCTGGGCGATGTCGGGTACGCCGAGCGTTGCCCAGGTGCACGCCGCGCTCGCCGACTTCTACGCGGGCCAGCGCTTCGTCACCGTGGCGCCGCTCGCCGAAACCGGCGGCATGATCAACCTCGATCCCGAAGCACTGAACGGCACCAACGAACTTCGGCTGCATGTTTTCGCCAACGAGGCGGCCGGGCAGGCCGTCGTCATGGGGTTGATCGACAACCTCGGCAAGGGCGCGTCCGGCCAGGCCGTGCAGAACCTCAACATCATGCTCGGTCTCGACGAGGCAAGCGGCCTATAGAGTCCCGCGACAAAACGTTACAATTGCGGCAAACGCTTGCGACGACCGGCAACTAGACTCCCAAACGGTTCAACCGATTTTTTTGTGGGAGATCTCGATGATCGACACCATCCGGCCGTCGCCGCACGGCCTCGTCACCGTCACGTTGCATTGGCTAGTGGCCATTCTGTTCGTCATCGCGTTCGCGTTCGGCCAGATCATGGAAGAACTTCCGCGTGGCGACGCCAAACTCACTGTGCTCGGCTGGCATCTGCTGGCGGGTACGGCCATTTTTGCATTGCTGCTGCCGCGATTACTTGCTCGCGCCATCAACGCCGGCTTCCGCCATGAGCAGGGGCCGATCTGGGAGCAACGCGCCGCCAAGTTCGTCCATTTCGGTATGTACGGATTGATGGTCTGCCTGCCGCTCACCGGCTTCCTGGCTGTGGCCACGGGCCGCAGCGCGGTTCCGCTCTGGGGCGAATTCAAGCTCGAGCCGCTATTCACGTCTAAGATGCTGCACGGCGCCATGGAGGAGACGCACGAGTTCCTGGTCAGTGTGCTGATCGCCGCCGTGGCCGCGCATGTCCTGGGCGTGTTGTGGCACAAGTTCATCCGGCGCGACGACGTCGCCGGCCGCATGTGGCCGTTCGGACGGCACCAGCGCTAAACCAGCAACCCGAAACCGTCCAACAGGTCACGGACGGCTTCACCACCTTTGACCAAATGTGACGAGAAGCCGGCCCTTTGGCCGGCTTCGACGTTGGCGGCGTTGTCGTCCAGATAGAGTACGGCTGCGGGCGCGCAGCCAAGCCGTTCCAGCGCCAATTCGAAAGCGCGCGCATCGGGCTTGCGAACGCCCAGTTCGAAGGACGCGAGGCGGACGTCGAACATGGCGTCGTAGCCCCATTTCACGTTCTGCGTCGCCCAGTGCAATTCGCCGATGTTGCTGAAGCAGGCCGGGCGGATTTCCGGCACGAGCCGGGCAAGGGCATCCACGGCTGCGGGGTGAATGCGGAGTGCCCAATCGACGTATGCGGCGAGAAATGCGTCCGGCGCCATCGCCAGGCCGTAGCGCCGGATCATGGCGGTCGCGAATTCGGTGCTGGTGATCAGGCCGCATTCGTAGTCCGCCAACACCGGGCATTGGTGCCAGGCGGCGGTAATTTCGTCGGGATTGGTGAGGCCGAGCAGGGGGCCGTGCAGTTCCGGGCCGCCGAGTTCGACGATGACGCCGCCGAGGTCGAACAACGCGACCTCGAAGGCCGCCGGTTCAGACATCCAGGTCTTCCACGAACTCCGCGTTTTCCTGAATGAACTTGAAGCGCTTCTCCGGGTTGCGGCCCATCAGGTTTTCGACCAGACGCGCCGTTTCCTTGGCTTCAAGGATCTCGTCATCGTTGTGGCCGGCCGGCACGGTGACGCGCGCCAGGGTGCGCTTGGCCGGATCCATGGCGGTTTCCTTGAGCTGCGCCGGCGGCATTTCGCCCAGGCCTTTGAAGCGACTGATCTCGACCTTGCCGCGACCCGAGAAGGTCGACGCCATCAGCTCGTCCTTGTGGACGTCGTCGCGGGCATAGGCGACGGTGCCGCCCTGCGACAGGCGATAGAGCGGCGGCAACGCCAGGTAAAGCCGTCCGCCCTCGACCAGGCCCGGCATTTCCTTGAAGAAAAAGGTCATCAACAGCGACGCGATATGGGCGCCGTCGACGTCAGCGTCGGTCATGATGATGATCTTCTCGTAACGCAGATCGTCGTCCATGTAGGCC
>JAYOXJ010000367.1:0-3235 GCA_038152725.1 Rhodospirillaceae bacterium | reverse complement strand
AAAAAGAATGGCATCAACCGACTTGCATGCATCGAGGGTGGACTGGGGAAGTGCCCTTCCATGGTTATCAATCCCGATGCCACCCACATCATGGGCAGTAGTTTCGCATGTGAAGCCATAAACATTTCCGGTTTTTTCCAGAACTTCTAGGGCTACTGACATTACTTCAGGCCCGATTCCGTCTCCGGGCAGGTTGGTGAATCGAATAATTTTCATCAAAAAAACACCTAGTACTAATCGATGAGTGGGCTTGTGCAAAGAGGAAAAAAAGATGACTTTAATTGCTTGATGTATTCGTTGACAAAAAGGTCCCGTTTGATACTTTAGATTCTTTAATCACAGTCTAGTCCACAAGGGACGGGCGTTTCGCTCGTCTTTTTTTTTACTTCAATTAACCCAACATAATATCCGTCCCATGAGCAGCGAAATACTCGCAGTCCTTGAATACATGGAAAAAGAGAAGGGGATAAGCCGCCCCGACATGATCGCCACGATCGAAAACGCCGTAAAAGCGGCTGCCGAACGTGGCGGTGCCAACTCCGAGCCTAGCGAGGTTCGAGTGGAGATTAATCCCAAAAACGGATCACTCCATGCATGGACCCTTCTCAAAGTGGTCGAGTCTGTCTCCGATACGGCCAAGGAAATACATGTGGATAAAGCCCGCCTTTACGCCGAGAACCCTCAGGTCGGAGATATTGTGGAAAGGGAGATGGATCCAGCATATCTGGGTCGTATTGCTGCCAAAACAGCTGAGCAGGCAATCAAGCAAAGACTCCGCCAGTTTGAAAAGGAACACATTTACGACGAGTTCCGTGACCAAGTAGGTAACCTAGTTACTGGCACAGTCAGACGCAAGGAACGGGGAGACCTGATTGTTGAAGTGGGCAAAGCTGAAGCACTTTTACCCTGGCGTGAGCAAGCCCCTGGAGAAGACTGGGTACCGGGTGAAAGAATTCGTTGCTTGCTTGTAAAGCTCGAACAGCAGGGCAGGGGCCCAGAATTGATTCTTAGCCGTTCCAGCCTGAATTTTGTCCGGAAGCTTTTTGATATGGAAGTATCCGAAATAGCAGACGGTACAGTTTCGCTCGCGGCGATGGCACGGGAGCCAGGTTACCGCACCAAAGTATGCGTAAAAAGCACAGACCCCAAAGTGGATCCCGTGGGAGCTTGTGTCGGTGCCAGGGGAGGACGTGTAAAGAGCATCGTTCGTGAAATGAATGGTGAGAAAGTTGATATTGTTCGCTGGTTTGAAGATCCCGTCGAACAACTGATAGAAGCGTTAAAGCCAGCCATCCCGCAAAATGTGACTCTTGATCGTGATAAGCGCAGGATGTACTTTGAAGTGAAAGAAGAAGATCTTTCCGTAGCCATAGGCCGTAAAGGAATAAATGCCCGTTTAACCTCCCGCTTGCTAGGTTGGAAGCTCGATATTGGGAAGGTTGTTGTTAAGGAAGTTGGTTTTGATGAGAGAAAGGCAAAAGCTGCCGAGGGGCTTACCTCGGTTGGTATAGAATTTGAGGTTGCAGACCGTCTGGTTGCTTTTGGTTTGGTAAGTCCTGAAGCCTTTGAAGGTGTCACCCATACCGATCTCGTGGGACTCGGCTTTGATAAATCAACCGCACAGCATATTTTGGAAAAGGTTTCTACTGAATCTTCAGATCCAGCCTCCTGATATTTATCTTTTCACCGTATTCCCATTAAAAATTTATGAGTGTTCGAATTCACGCCATTGCCAAAGAGACCAACAGAACGAGCAAGGAGGTCATAGAAATCTTGGTTGAGCGTGGATATGATGTGAAAAGTGCATCTTCCAGTATCGATAATATTACCGCTCAATCGTTGATTGAAGAACTTAGCCAGCAAGAAATTGCGCCTGAAAATTCGGACGCTCCTCAGGTTGTGGAGGAATTGGAGGAAGAAAAACCTAAAGATATTCCTTTTGTTAAAACCAAGCAGGACTTAGACCGGGAGCGGGAAGAAAAAGAACAAGCCGAAAAGATTGCCAAAGATGCTGAGGAAGCCTCTCGTGTAGAGGCATTACCCAAAGAAACGATCCAGCCAGTCGAGGAAACTGCTCCTGAACTCCCTGGAACTGCTGGAGCCGCACCCAGTCTGCCGCCACCCCCTGTCAAAAGTGCAGGTGCTCCACCTCCTCCCCCAGCAAAAGCCTCCGCACTATCCACTCCTGCAGTTTCAAGTCCTTCCTCGCCCGATGATTCGATTGGTATAGTTGAAGGTAACCTGATCATCGTTAAGCCACCCATCGTGGTTCGCGATTTTGCCGGCTTGATTGGACTTAAACCGTTCCAACTCATTTCTGAGCTCATGGAGATGGGTATTTTTGCTTCGATGAACCAAACCATCGAGGAGGATGTGGCCAGTAAGCTGGCCAAGTCCAAAGGATTTGAGCTGGAAATCCGCCATCGCGGGGAAAAAGCTGAACCACAGGCTAAAAAGGTCAAAGAACAGATCGATGAAAACGATGAGAAGTTTCTCAAGCCTCGCCCGCCAATTGTCTGTATACTCGGGCATGTAGACCATGGCAAAACCACACTTTTGGACACCATCCGAAAGGCCAATGTGGTTAGTGGAGAAGCGGGTGGGATCACCCAGCATGTGGGAGCCTACCAAATTGATCACAACGGACAAAAAATCACTTTTCTAGATACGCCTGGTCATGCTGCTTTTTCTAAAATAAGGGAGCGCGGGGCTAACCTTACGGATGTAAGCATACTGGTTGTTGCCGCGGATGACGGCTTTATGCCGCAAACCGATGAAGCTCTAAAGTTTGCTCAGCGTTCTCAGTCCTCGCTTATGGTTGCCATTAATAAGACTGATACGAAGGGGGCAGATATTGACAAAGTGAAAACCCAAATGCAGGAAAGATCGATTCCTGCGGAAGATTGGGGCGGGGATGTCGTAACGGTTCCTATTTCAGCACTCAAGGGCGATAATATTGATGAGCTCTTGGACATGATTTTGCTTCAGGCAGAATTAATGGAGCTTAAAGCAAATCCAACAGCCGTTCCCGAAGCAATTGTAATTGAGGCAAGAATGGAAATAGGTCGTGGACCAACGGCCACTATAATCGTTCAGAAAGGAACTCTTAAGGTAGGTGACTCTTTTCACTGCGGATCTGTGTACTGCAAAGTTAAGGCGATGATTGATGATAAGGGGAATCTGGTTAAATCAGCTCCCCCTTCCACTCCCGTAAATGTGCTTGGCTGGTCTGAAG
>JAYOXJ010000366.1:0-3259 GCA_038152725.1 Rhodospirillaceae bacterium | reverse complement strand
TGACCGGCATCCGCCACATGGATGCGGACAACTGCGCCGGCGGTGACGATTTCGGCCGCCTAATTGCGCGCTTCCCGGCAGTCGGCATGCTGCTCTGCGGTCACCTGCACCGTGACATCGCCGTCGGCTGGCATGGTATCCTCGCCTGTACCGCGCCCAGCCCGGCGCATGCCGTCAGCTTCGACCTCTCTGATGAGGGGCCGCCGCGCTACCACATGGAGCCGCCGGCGACGCGCTTGGTGTATCTCGCGGATGACGGTCGCTTGGTCGCGCACCTCTCGCCCATTGGTAGTTTCGACGGCCCGCACCCCTTCTTCGATGCGACCGGAAAGCTGGTCGACTGAGCCCTGGCGGACTTTCGGGAAAAGGTGAATTTCCCGAGAGAATCCTTGCAGATCAGCCATTTCCCGATAGATTGCCGGCGATCATCAAACGGTCCGGCCGGTGGGGTGCCGGTCCGGTCAAGGCGGGGTAATCAGATGTCGGAAATGGTCAAATCGGGCGGCCTCAGCGTCGCCAAGGTGCTGTTGGATTTCGTCAACGAAGAAGCGCTTGCGGGAACCGGATTGGCACCCGATGCCTTCTGGTCTTCGATGGATCGCATCGTGCACGATTTGGCTCCGAAGAACCGCGCACTGCTGGCCAAGCGCGACGCCATCCAGGCCAAGATCGACGCCTGGTACCGCGAGCGCAAGGGCAAGCCGATCGACGCCGCCGCCTACAAGGCGTTCCTCGCCGAGATCGGCTATCTGGTGCCGGAAGGCCCCGACTTCGCCGTCGAGACCGAGCGTGTCGATGAGGAAATCGCCCATATTCCCGGTCCGCAGCTAGTCGTGCCGGTGACCATCGCGCGTTATGCGCTCAACGCCGCCAATGCGCGCTGGGGCAGCCTCTACGACGCGCTCTACGGCACCGACGCGATCTCCGAGGATGGCGGTGCAACCCGCGCCGGCGGCTACAATCCGGCGCGCGGCGCCAAGGTCATCGCCTGGGGCCGCAAGTTCCTCGACGACGCCGTGCCGCTGGCCAAGGGCTCGCATGCCGATGCCGACGCCTACGGCATCGAAGGCGGCAAGCTCGTCGTCGCCATGAAGGACGGATCCTTCCAGGGCCTGGCCGATGCCGGCCAGTTCGTCGGCTACCAGGGTGATACGGCGGCGCCGTTGGCGGTGCTGCTGATCAACCACGGGCTCCACATCGAAATCCGTATCGACCGCGGCCACGCCATCGGCAAGACCGACGCCGCCGGCGTCGCCGACATCGTGCTGGAATCTGCCGTCACCACGATCATCGACCTGGAAGACTCGGTCGCCTGCGTCGACGCTGACGACAAAGTGCTCGCCTACCGCAACTGGCTCGGCCTGATGAACGGTACGCTCAAGGAAAGCTTTAAGAAGGGCGGCACCACCGTCGAGCGCGCTCTCAACGACGACCGCCACTACACCGCCGAATTCGGCGGCGGGGTGACGCTGCACGGCCGCAGCCTGATGCTGGTCCGCAATGTCGGATCCGTCATCACCACCAACGCGATCCTCGACAAGGACGGCAAGGAAATCCCGGAAGAGATCATGGATGCCATGATCTCGACCCTGATCGCCATGCACGACCTGAAACGTCTGGGCCGTCTCTCCAACAGCCGCGCCGGCTCCGTCTACATCGTCAAGCCGAAGATGCACGGGCCCGAGGAAGTAGCCTTCGCCAACGAACTGTTCGGCCGTGTCGAACAGGCGCTCGGGCTGGAGGCCCACACGATCAAGATGGGCATCATGGACGAAGAGCGCCGCACCACGGTCAACCTCAAGGAATGCATCCGCGCCGCCAAGAGCCGTCGTGTTCATCAACACTGGCTTCCTAGACCGCACTGGCGACGAGATTCATACCGCCATGGAAGCCGGCCCCATGGTGCGCAAGAACGATGTCAAATCGACGCCCTGGATCCTCGCCTACGAGGATTGGAACGTCGATATTGGCCTCGCCTGCGGGCTCGAAGGCCGCGCCCAGATCGGCAAGGGCATGTGGGCGATGCCGGATTTGATGGCCGCCATGCTCGATGCCAAGATCGCGCACCCGAAGGCAGGCGCTAACACTGCATGGGTGCCGTCGCCGACGGCAGCGGTCCTGCACGCCACCCACTACCACCGGGTCAACGTGCTGGCCCGCCAGGACGAGATCAAGTCACGGCCGCGCGCCAGCCTGGATGCCATCCTGACGCCGCCGCTTGCCGACCGTCCCAACTGGTCGGAATCGGATATTCAACAGGAACTCGACAACAACGCGCAGGGTATCCTCGGCTACGTCGTGCGCTGGATCGATCAGGGGGTCGGCTGTTCCAAGGTGCCCGACATCAACAACGTCGGGCTGATGGAAGACCGCGCCACGCTCCGTATTTCCGCCCAGCACATCGCCAACTGGCTGCATCACGGCGTCTGTACCGACGACCAGGTGATGGCGACGATGAAGCGCATGGCCGACGTGGTCGACGGCCAGAACGCCGGCGATCCGGCCTACAAGAAGATGGCCGGCAACTTCGACAGCTCCGTCGCTTTCAAGGCCGCCTGCGACCTTGTGTTCAAGGGCGTGGCGCAGCCCAACGGCTACACCGAGCCGGTCCTGCATGCGCGCCGTCGCGAGGCTAAGGCGCTCTGACATAAGAAAACGGCCCCAGCCTCTCGCCCGGGGCCGCTGCCGATCGGCGGGGGGCGGTCTGCCGGCGACGCTCAGCGTGCCGCCGCCAGCACCCGGCCAAGTACCGGGATTTCCAGATCACGGCTCAGTTGCAGGGCGCCGCCGCCGACCAGCGCCTGCACCACCGCGGCGACGACGAGGAACAGCGGGTATTCCCAGCCGCCACCCTGATTGGTGAACAGCCAGCCGTTGCCGATGTGCGCCCAGGTGGCGCCGAGCAGTACCGGGACAACGGCGAGTGCGGCAAGGCGGGACTGGATGCCCAGGATCAACGCGATGCCTGCGGCCGCTTCTATGGCGAAGACGGCGTAGGCGCTGAGCGCCGGCAGGCCGAGGGAAACGAAGAACTTGGCCGTGCCTGGGAGCGTGAAGACGATGCCCTTCAGGTAGATGCTGTGCGCGATCAGCATGACGCCGAGTGCCAGTCTAAGGACGAGAGCGCCCAAGGGCGCGGTGCGCGAGTCGATACCGTTTTGCATTTCAGGTCTCCTGTCTGTGGCGGCGCCTTGGCCGCCGGGGAATGTCGGGCGGCAACTGCGCGGGTCGCATCATGCACGAGAAGTCGCGTTGGGGG
>JAYOXJ010000365.1:0-3261 GCA_038152725.1 Rhodospirillaceae bacterium | reverse complement strand
TGTCGATGATTTCGAACCGGCCTCGAAATCATCGGTGAGATAGCCGGCGACGGGTTGGTAGGGGAGTATTCGCGCGTGAGTGATCGGTTTCCAGCAGCTAGGCAGTAGCGCCGCCCGCCGTCACCCAGCCAACTCTTCCCGGTTCTTGAACTGCTCCAGCGCTTCCGGGTTGGCCAGCGCCTCGGCGTTCTTGATGCCGCGGCCGTGCACCACGTCGCGGACGGCAAGCTCGGTGATCTTGCCCGACTTGGTCCGCGGGATGTCGGTGACCTGGACGATCTTGGCCGGCACGTGGCGGGGCGTGCAGTTGTCGCGCACTTGGCGTTTGATCTTCGCAATCAGCTCGTCGTCGAGCTGGCGGCCGCCGCGCAGGATCACGAACAGCACGACGCGGACGTCGTTGTCCCAGTCCTGGCCGATGACGATGGACTCCTGCACCTCTTCGAGCTTCTCGACCTGGCGGTAAATCTCGGCGGTGCCGATGCGCACGCCGCCTGGGTTGAGCGTGGCGTCCGAACGGCCGTGGATGACGAGGCCGCCGTGGTCCGTCCACTCGACGAAGTCGCCGTGCGTCCAGACGTTCGGGAAGCGCGCGAAGTAGGCATCATGGATGCGCTCGCCCGTGGGGTCGTTCAGGAACGTCGGCACGGAGGGGAAGGCGAGGCGGCAGACCAGTTCGCCCTTGCCGTGATCCAAAGGATTTCCATCGGGGTCGAACACGTCGGTCGCCATGCCCGGCGTCGGCGCCTGGATCTCGCCCCGCCACACCGGCAGCGTCGGGTCGCCGCCACAGAAGCAGCCGGCGATATCGGTGCCGCCGGACATCGACTGCAGGTGCACGTCTTTCTTGATGTTGTTGTAGACGTAATCGAAGCCCTCCGGCACTAAGGTCGAGCCGGTCGAGCCCAGGCACCTGAGCTGGGCGAAATCGTGCGTCTCGATCGGTTTCAAGCCGGCCTTGTTGCAGGCGTCGATGAACTTCGCCGACGTACCGAATAGCGTCATGCGTTCGTCTTGGGCGAAATCGTAGACGGTGTTGCCGTCGGGATAGAAGGGCGAGCCGTCGTAGAGCAGCACGGTGGCGCCGAAGGCGAGGCTGCTCACCAGCCAGTTCCACATCATCCAGCCGCAGGTGGTGAACCAGAAGACGCGGTCGCCGGGCTTCACGTCGGAGGCCAGCAGGTGCTCGGAGGCATGCTTCAGGAGCGTGCCGCCGGTCGAGTGCACGATGCACTTGGGCTTCCCGGTGGTGCCCGACGAATAGAGAATGTAGAGCGGGTGATCGAACGGCACCTGGGCGTAATCGAGCTCCCGCTCGGCGAAGGGGCCGATGAAGTCGTCGAAGCGTTCGGCGTTCGGGATCGCCGAGATGTCCGGCGTCTCGCTGGCGTAGGGCACGACGACGACGCGGCGCACGCTCGGCAGCTGTTTGACGATGGCCTCGAGCTTGGGGTGGATATCGAGCGTCTTGCCGTTGTAGAAGTAGCCGTCGACGGCGATCACCACCTTGGGCTCGATCTGGCCGAAGCGGTCGAGCACGCCGTCGGTGCCGAAGTCGGGCGAGCACGACGACCAGGTGGCGCCGAGGCTGGCGGTGGCGAGCATGCCGATGATCGCTTCGGGCATGTTGGCGATGTAGGCGCCGACCTTGTCACCGATACCGACGCCCTCTGCCTTCAGCGCCTGCGCCAGGCGTGAGACCTTCTCGTGCAGTTCGTTATGGCTGACGCGGCGGCGCACCTTGTCCTCGCCGCGGAACACGATGGCATCGCCGGTGCCGCGCTGCTTCAAGAGGTTCTGGGCGAAGTTGAGCCGCGCGTCCGGGAACCACTTGGCACCGGGCAGCTTGTCGCCGTCGACCAGCACCTTGTCGCCCCAGGTTTCCGCCTTGAGATCGGCGAACTCGATGATCGAGGTCCAGAACTTCTCGCGCTCGTTGACGGAAAAACGCCAGAGTGCCCGACTGTCCGGCAGCGCGACCGACCAGCGCGCTTCCGCCGCGGCGCGGAAGCGGGTGGTGTTGGCGGCTGCTATGCGCTCGGCGCTCGGTGTCCACAGCGGTGCGGTCATGAAGTCCCCCGGAAATTCCTTGAAGCGCCGAGAGTATGGCGGCGCCACCCTCCGGGTTCAAGGCATTGGCGGGCGCGGGGCGCGGGAGCCTCGTTCAGAGCTTGCCGAGGTAGGCCCTGGCCTCGGTGCAGTGATCGTCGGTGACGTATTTCGAGACCATGCGCCACACCGCCCAGAACACCGCCGCGTCATCGGTATAGCCGACCAGCACCAAGATGTCGGGAACGGCGTCGATGGGCGAGATGAAGTAGAGAAGCGCACCCAGGATCGCCGCCTTGACGCGCACCGGCGTCTTGGGGTCCCGCGCGCAGAACCAGGCCGCCGTCAGCGGCTCGATGAACGGCAGGCGGCCGAGCGTGCGCCTGAGCTTGCCGGGCAGCTCGCGCGCCACTTCAGCTTCGTCCGATCCCGAGTTCGCCACCATGGGCTTGAAGCTCCGCCCCGCCACGCTTAATACGGAAGCCACTCTAGGGAAGAATTGCGGCGAGGATAAGGCCATGGATGCGAGAGGTACGGCGGCGCTGGTGACGGGCGCCGCTTCCGGCTTGGGCGAGGCGACGGCGCGGGCGTTGGCCGCCGCAGGCGCCAAGGTGGCGGTATTGGACAGGAACGCCGAGGGTGCGGGCAAGATCGCCGGCGAGATCGGCGGCATCGGCATCGGCTGCGATGTCGCGAGTGCCGAGAGCCTGGAGGCCGCCGTCGCCAAGGCGGCGGAAGCGCATGGGCCGGCGCGCATCGCGGTCAGCTGTGCCGGCATCGCGCCGCCGGCCAAGATCGTCGGCCGCGACGGGCCGCAGCCCTTGGACACCTTCCGCAAGACCATCGAGGTCAACCTGATCGGCACCTTCAACCTGATGCGGCTGGCCGCCGCCGGCATGCAGGCCCTCGACCCGCTGGACGGCGGCGAGCGTGGTGTCATCGTCAATACAGCTTCGGTCGCCGCCTTCGAAGGCCAGATCGGCCAGGCCGCCTATTCGGCGTCGAAGGGCGGCGTCGCGTCGATGACGCTGCCGGCCGCGCGCGAGTTCGCGCGCCACGGCATCCGCGTACTGGCCATTGCGCCCGGCATCTTCGGCACGCCGATGCTCTACAGCCTGTCGGAAGAGGTGCAGGCGAGCCTGGCGGCCTCGGTGCCGTTTCCGTCCCGATTGGGCGATCCAAAGGAATACGCCTCGCTGGTCATGCACATGG
>JAYOXJ010000364.1:1624-3269 GCA_038152725.1 Rhodospirillaceae bacterium | reverse complement strand
GGCACGTAGTCCATGTCGGTGTAGAGGATGTGGCCGGTGAGCCAGCCCTTGAGGAATTCGAGGAAGCCCTCGCGATTGAAGCCGGCCGGATTGGTATCGAACTGGTCCTTGAGCGAGAACACGCGCGCCGACAGCCGCCGGTGCGCCTCGGCGTGATCCTCCAGGTCCTCGTAGCCGGCATCGGCCATGAATTCCTCCTCGCGAACGAAGTGCACGTTGACGTAATTGGCCAAGCCCGCCAGCGTCGTCGCCACGTCATCGTCGCTGGCGCCGGCGGCGAACTTGTCGTGCAGGTCGTTGACGAACATGAATAGGACCTGATGGTCGTTGTCGATGTCGCGGATGCCTGTCGCGTAATCCTCCGACCATTCCATGAACGGCATGGCTGCCTCCCCCTCTCTTCGCAAATTTCTTCAGTCAGTCCGATCCTAGCGGTTGCGTGCCGGGCGGGCGTTGACGGAAATCAAGTGGCGGTCGGTTCGCCAAATGGTTCCCAAGGTGCGGCGAATGCGCTAGCCTTCTCGCGACCGGCCGGCCGGATGCGCGAGGGGAGGCGCCACCCATGTCCGATACCGTCGAGGGCAAACCAGCACTGCCGCAAACGCCAAGCCGGCCCGGCGCCGGATTGCCGTTCCAGGACCGCATCAACGTCATCACCACCCAGGACCCATGGCTCTGGTTGGCGGCCGGTTGGCGCGATCTCCGCCGCGCGCCGGCGTTCAGCATCGGCTACGGCGCGTTGTTCGTGGCCAGCGGCTACGCCGTCACCTTCGGGCTCTACCAACTGCACCTGACCTAGATGATCTGGCCGATGGCGGCCGGCTTCCTGCTGGTGGCGCCGGTGTTCTGCATCGTCTTCTACGAGATCAGCCGCCGCCTCGAAGCCGGCGACAAAATCGGCTTCGTGTCGTTGGCGCGGGCGTGGTGGTCTAACGCCATCAGCGTGCTCGGCGCCGGCCTGGCGCTGGTGTTCTTCATGATTCTCTGGATCCGCGTCGCGGCACTGATCTACGCCATCAACTTCCCCTACACCGGGCTCTCGATCCAGGAAATGACGGTGAAGACCTTCTTCACCCAGGAGGGAATCACCGTGCTCTGCGTTGGCTCCGCCATCGGTGCCGTTCTCGCCTTCTTCGCGTTTCTGGTCAGCGCCGTCTCGCTGCAGGCTATGCTCGGCCAGGGCCTGGGCTTCTTGGGCGGCATCATTGTCTCGGTCATGGCGGTCAGCCGCAATTTCGCGCCGATGATGCTGTGGGCCGTGATCATCGTCGCCGTCACCACGGTCGGCTTGGCCGGCGCCTTCATCGGGCTCGCCATCACCATGCCGCTGATCGGGCATGCCAGCTGGCACGCCTACCGCACGCTGGTGAGCGAACCGACCTAGTCCTGCAGGCGGAACGACGCTAGGTACTGGCGCGATTTCTCGACGTAGTGATCGGCCGCCCAGTGCATCTTGGCGATGTCCTCGTCGGAGAGTTCGCGTTTAACCTGGCCCGGCTGGCCGATGACCAAAGAGCGCGGCGGGATCACCTTGCCTTCGGGGATCAGGGCGCCGGCGCCGATCAGGCAGTCCTCGCCAATGACGGCGCCGTTCAGCACGACGCTGCCGATGCCCAGCAGCGAGCCGCGGCCGATGGTGCAGCCA
>JAYOXJ010000364.1:0-1614 GCA_038152725.1 Rhodospirillaceae bacterium | reverse complement strand
GCCATGCAGCATGACCATGTGGCCGATGGTGACGTTCTCGGCCAGCGTCAGCGGGAAGCCCATGTCGGTATGCAGCACGCAACCGTCCTGGACGTTCGAGCGTTCGCCCAGGGTGATCGGTTCGTTGTCGCCGCGGAGCGTCGCGTTGAACCACACGCTCGCGTCCTTTTTCAGGATGACCTTGCCGATGACGCAGGCCGAGGGCGCGATCCAGTTGCCGTCCGGATGGGTTTCGACGTGGCTGTCGCCGAGGGCGTATTTCATGGGCGGTCCTTATGTTTTGGAAGGTTGTGTCATTGTATCGGCGGCATGTTAACAGCCGCCCCTGCGTGCTGCACCCCGTTCATTGACGGCGCCGCAGGACACGGTAGACTCAACGCATGCGCATTAGCGTGATCGTCGTATTGGCCGTCGTCGCATCCGGGCTGGCTTCGCCATCGAAAGCCGGCGAACCGGCACGCAAGCCAGCGCCTGAACAGCCCATGGCGCATGCGGCCGAAAAGGCCTCGGAATTGGCCAAGGCCGGCGACACCGAACTCGGCACCTTCACCATCCAGTTCGAGAACGATCTCTTCGCCGGCACCGACCGCAACTACACCAACGGCGCGCGCCTGTCGTGGCTGTCACCCGAGGGCGGCAAGACGCTGCCGATCCTGCAGCATGCGCGCGACGTGCTGTCGATGATCGCCCAGGACGAAAACCGCAATACCCGTTTCGGATGGGCGCTCGGCCAGGAAATCTACACGCCGGGCGACCGGGTTCCGCGCACCTTGATCACCGACGACCGGCCCTATGCCGGCTGGCTCTACGGCGCGCTGTCGCTGCATAGCGTCGTCGAGGGCGAAGCCGACGCCAAAACGTCCGAGTCGGTGGAATTGAGCCTCGGCGTCGTCGGCCCCGAGGCGCTCGGCGAGGAGGCGCAGGATTTCGTCCATTCCGTGCGCATGATCGAAAAGTTCAACGGCTGGGACAACCAGCTCAAGACCGAGCCGGGCATCCTGATCGCCTACGAGAAACGCTGGCGCTTCGCCAAGCCGTGGAACATCGGCAACGGCCTGCAGTGGGATTTCGTGCCGCATGCCGGCGGCAGCGTCGGCAACGTATTGACGCATCTCGGGCTCGGCGGCGCCGTCCGGCTCGGCTTCAACCTGCCCGACGATTTCGGACCGCCGGCGCTGATCCATGGTGCTTCGTCGGTCGACCGGCTGAACGAGGACGGCATCGGCGCTTACTTCTTCGCCACCGCCGAAGGCCGCTACGTCGCCCACAACATCTTTCTCGACGGCAATACCTGGCGGTCCAGCCACAGCGTCGACCGCGAACCCTGGGTCGGGCGGTTCAGTTTCGGCGTGGCGATGGAATTCGGACGCTACCGCCTCGCCTACACCAACGCCTTCGTCACCGAGGAGTTTCAGGGCCAGTCCCGTCCGAGCCGCTTCGGTGCCATCTCGGCGTCGTTCCAGGCGTTCTTCTGAACCCAGCCAATCGTCGCGACTCGCGAAAACAGCCGCCAGTTGATCTAAATCAACGAAAAAATTTGTAGAATTGTCATAAAACAGTAGGGGCTGAAGAAGGTAACGGTTAGTGTTTGACCTGTTTATACCATGATTTTAG
>JAYOXJ010000363.1:0-3278 GCA_038152725.1 Rhodospirillaceae bacterium | reverse complement strand
CGGCAACCTTGAACGTCCAGAAGACCCGGGTGGCGACGCCCATTTCGCCGGCGCCGTATCCGCCCGGAACGATCACGACGTGGGTATCGTTGCCGATGCCCAGGCTGCCGAACAGTTTTTCGAGGTGGGCCATATCCGGCAGCATGCCGGGAACGCCGTCCCGTTTCTCCCGCCAGCCGTCGCGGCCATAATTGGTAAAGACCGCGCCGGGAATATGACTGGCCCGGTAGGCTCCGTACGAGCGTACGTCGAGGAAAACGACGCCGGGCTTGGCGATGTTGGCCCGCACCCAGGCGGAGTCGACCAAGGGAGGCAGTTCGGCGGCACGGGCGTTCAGGCTCACGAAAATCAGCAGCAGGGATATCGCGAAACGTCGCATCGTCGTTTTCCCCTATATTGATACCGCGCTGCCGTTATGCCGCCCGTCCGCCGTGCTGGGCAGACCAGGCGATGGGATCTTCGAGAAAATTGCGCACGCCTGAGATAGCGGAAGGAGAGAAATACCCACCCTCGTCGGCAACCTTGAGAACATCGCGCCAAGTGCAAAGGTAATGCAGTTTGACTCCGGCTTCGTCCAAAGTGTCGAGAGCGCCCGAAAATGCACCGTAATAAAACACCACGAAAATGTCGGTGACTTCCGCGCCTGCAGTTCGTAACGCGTTGACGAAATTGATCTTGGAGCCGCCGTCGGTGGCCAGGTCCTCGACCAGCAGCACCTTCTTGCCTTCCTCCAGGCAGCCTTCGATCTGGGCGTCACGGCCGAAGCCCTTAGGCTTCTTGCGGACGTAGAGCATCGGCTTGTTGGTCGCCTCGGCGATCCAGGCGGCATAGGGGATGCCGGCTGTCTCCCCGCCGGCGATCAGGTCGGTGGTGGCGAGATTGGCGTCGCGGTCGAGCAGTTCGACGCCCATCTTGATGATGCGCCGCCGCGCCGCGGGAAAGGAGATCACCCAGCGACAGTCGATGTAGACCGGGCTCGCCCAACCGGCGGTCAAGGTATAGGGCTCTTCAGGGCGAAAGTTCACCGCTTTGATATCCAGCAGCCACTTTGCCGTTTCCAATCCGGACGGCGTATGCTCGATCATTTCCGCTCCTCGTCTGGCTGATTTGCCGTTCAGTCTTAGAGCGTGGTTCCGGCCTAGACAATCGTCAATCCCCCAGGCGTTGCGGGATGGGGATAAAGTCGCTTTTCGGTGTCGGCGCGGCCGAAAACGGGCTGTCCCGGAGCCTTCTTGGCAAGATGATCGATTGACGGCAAATGCCGGTACCGTATTAATGCGGCATGGATAATCGCCACGACCGACGCCATCTCGCCAAAACGCGTGCGCGCGAGGTGGAAAAATTCATGCGCGTGGCGCGCAAGGCCATGGAGGAGGGGGACGCGACCTTGGCCGAACGGCAATGCCGCGAAGCCCTTGGCGTCGATCCACTGGCCGCCGATCCGCATCATCTGTTGGCGCATATCGCCTATGGCCAAGGCCGCCTGCAGAGCGCCGGCGAGCATATCCTCGAGGCAGCCACGCGCGACGACGACAACGTCGATATCCATGCCGACTGCGGCGCCATTATGAACATGCTCGGTCGTGCCGCCGAGGCCGAAGCCGCCTGCCGCCACGTTATCGCCAGCCGGCCCCGTCATGCCGAGGCGTGGAACAACCTTTCAGTTGCACTCGATCTGCAGGGGCGCCGCGACGAGGCACTGGAGGCCTGTGATCAGGCGTTGGCGCTGCGTGGCGACTACGTCGATGCGTTGGTCAACAAGGGCAGCCTGCTGGTCAAGACCCGAGATCCGGTCGGTGCCATCGAAACGCTGGCCGAGGCCGTGCATTTCGCCCCCAATAATCCGCTCGCGCGTGTCAACCTGGCCGCCGCGCTCCGCGCCGTCGGTGAACCGGACCTGGCTTGCGAACAAAGCCGTGAGGCGATCCGCGCGAAACCCGATTTTCCGGAAGCCCACGGTGCGCTCGGCGACTCGCTCGCGGGCATGGGGTTGTTCGACCAGGCCATCGAGTCCTACGACAAGGCGCTCGAATTGCGGCCCGGATTCATGGCGGCCCGGCTCAACAAGGCGGCCGCCGAGTTCAAGCGCGGAAACCTGGATGTCAGCATCGAAGCATATCGCGCTGTCATCGTCGATTTTCCCGGAAGCGCAGACGCCGAAGCCGGGCTTGGGGTTGTGCTGCTTGCCGCCGGCAAGCTCGAGGATGCCGTCGCCGCGTTCCGTCGTGCGGTCGAAATTAACCCTAGACATGGCGAGGGCTGGGCAGCGCTTGCCTCGGCACCTGGAAACGCACTGGCGGAGGCTGACCTTAAGGCCGTCGCGGCGCTCTGCGACGATCTGGCGCTGGCGCCGGATACGCGGGTCGCAGCTCATTTCGCACTGGCGGAGACCTATGATCGCAAGGGCGATCATGCCACCGCTTTCCGGCATTTCGGCGCCGGCAACGAAATGCGGAAGTCGGTCCTGGCCGAACGCGATCAGACTTTCGATATCGAGGTATTGAATGAGGCGGTCGATGACATCATCGCCGCCTATCCTGCCGATCCGGCCCAGAAGGGCGGCGTCAGTGATGATCGGCGCCCGGTGTTCGTGGTCGGCATGCCGCGCTCGGGCACGACACTGGTCGAGCAAATTCTGGCCAGTCACCCTGATGTGGCCGGTGCCGGCGAAGCCCTCAGCATCGCCGCCCTCGACCCGCAGGCGAGTGACACGAAAAACGCCGCAGAGGCGCTGGATCGTCTTGGGAACAGGGTATCGGGTGCCAATTCTTCGGCAGCCAAGCGCATCGTCGACAAGACGCCGTTCCAGTTCTTCCATTTGGGAGTGATCCGGCGTCTGTTTCCGAATGCCGCCATCGTGCATTGCCGGCGCGACCCGCTCGACACCGGTCTGTCGTGTTTCATGCAAAATTTCACCGACGACTATCCGTGGTCATGCGATCTGGCGCACATCGGCGCCTACATAAATGCCTACCAGCGCCTTATGGCGCATTGGCGTAACGTGCTGGGCCCGACGTTGATCGAGGTCGACTACGAATTGCTGGTTACCGAACCCCGGCCGCAGATCGAACGGCTGCTCGAAGCGCTCGGGCTCGCCTGGGATCCGGCATGCCTCGAATTTCACCGGACCGAACGGACCGTGCAATCTGCCTCCAATTGGCAGGTGCGCCAGCCCATGTATCGCCACGCCATCGGCCGCGCCACCTCTTACGAGGAACATCTGGCGTCGCTCCGCAATTCTCTCGACCGATATGGCTGATGCCGAACGCATTTGGGTG
>JAYOXJ010000362.1:850-3303 GCA_038152725.1 Rhodospirillaceae bacterium | reverse complement strand
GGTGATGGAGGAGACCTTCGGCCCCGCCATTCCGATCATCCGCATCAAGGACATCGACGAGGCCATCCGCGTCGCCAACGGCACCAACTTCGGCCTGTCGTCGGGGGTCTGCACCAACAACCTCGACTACATCACGCGTTTCATCGCCGAGCTCAACCACGGCACCGTGAACATCTGGGAAGTGCCTGGCTACCGTATCGAAATGTCGCCGTTCGGCGGCATCAAGGACTCGGGCAACGGCTACAAGGAAGGCGTTATCGAGGCGATGAAAAGCTTCACCAACGTTAAGACGTTCTCTCTCCCATGGCGTTGATCGGACGGGTCTAACCCTTCCCGATCGGCGGAATCTTTTGCCGGGCGGCAGTATGCCTGTCGCCCAGCATTTTCTTGTCTCGCGCGGTTCCAACACCTTAGCCCGTCACGAGAGTGGCACGTCGCTTGCTTTTTCGGTTACGATCAACCGACGGAGTGAGCCATGTCCCGTTTCCGGCACCCGATCCCCCGTTTTTTCACCGCCGCGCTCGCCTTGAGCGCGGTCCTGTCGGCCACCCGGCCGGCATGGACCGCCTCCGACATCGGCGTCGCCACCAAGGTGGTGCGCGATGCACTGGCGCGGACTATCACCAAGCACCTCAAATCCGGCGATGGCCTCTGGTTCAACGAGGTCGTCAGCACCGGTCAGTCGAGCGCGCTGCAGGTGCGTTTCAACGATGCATCGACCCTGGTACTTGGCGAGGATGCCGAAATTATTCTCGACAGCCTCGTCTACCAACCCAATACCGGCACGGTGACCGGCACCTTCCGCATGCTGACCGGGGTGCTCCGGTTCAAGGCCGGCCAGACCAAGCTCGATCTGAAGATCGACACACCGTCGGGCACCATCGGCATCCGCGGCACCGAGTTCGACCTTCTGACCACGCCGACCGCGACCGAGATCAACATGCTCGAAGGCGTCGTCGAAATCTCCTCCGCCGCAGGCACCGCAACTGTTTCCACCGGCCAGACCTACCGAATGTCAGCGGGTGCGGCGGCGTTCCTCACGACCCCGTCGAACGCACTTCGCACAGCGTCCGCCCGCATGCTCTCCCTCATCGCCGAGAGCGACGCGCAGAAGGCACAGGGCGTCCAGCCCAATTTTGAGACCGCATCCGTTCCGGGCTCCAGCCAGACCGCGGTACCAATCACTTCGCAATCCGCATCCGGCGGCAACCGCATGGTGATGGAACTGGCGTCCGGGCCGGTGGTGATCGAACTGCGCGCCAACCTCGCCCCAAACCACGTTAAGCACATGCGCGAACTCGCCAATGCCGGCGCCTTCGACGGGGTCGCCTTCCAGTTCGTTTCGAAGGGCTATGTCGCCGAGACGGCATTGCCGAACGGTGCCGCAGCGACCATCGCGGCGGAATTGTCGTCGGTCCCGTTCGAACGCGGTGTGGTCGGCATGTCACACGACAAGGACCAACCCGACAGCGCCAACGGCAAGTTTTTCATCGCGCTCGGCCGCGCCGCCGTGCTCGACGGCAAGTACACGGTGTGGGGCAAGGTGATCTCCGGCATGGAGCATCTGGACGCGCTCAAGACCACGCGTGCCGGCCAGACAGCCGAAACCATCAAGACTCTCAAGCTTTCCAACTGAGTTTCTTTAGGGAAGGCCGAAACCGTGGCGCTCCAGCACCTTGCGTCCGGCCGGTTCCAGAATGCGCTTGGCGAGCGCGCCCGCCTCATCCGGCGAGCGCTTGAAGACGGTGAGGCCATAATCGGCGCCGACGGTGAGACTGGCCGGAAGCTCGCGCATCTTGATTTCCGGAATCTCCCGCCGGGCGGAGAAGGCGTTGGTCCGGTATGTAAGAAACAGATCAGCACGTCCGGTATCGATCAGCCAGGCATAGAGGTTGCGCCCGGCCGGCGGCTTTTCCGACGCCACCCCTCCGGTCAGCGTCAGCGCCTTGTTCCGGAGTGCCTCGAAGGCCCCTGGGCGCAACGCACCGGCGCGCTTGAATACCAGCCTGGCATAGTCGCCGGCCGGGTCGGAACCCGGCGTCGAGATGCCGAGGCGGATTTTTGGATCGAGCAGCAGTTGCAACACTTCACGGCGTTCGATATCGATCCTCGGGTGCGCCATCAAGCAAAGCGAATTGGCAGCAAAGGGCGTGACCGAACCGGAAAGACCTCTGAGCCAGCGAGGATCTGGGCATTGCGCATGTCTGCCGACGCGAACACGTGTGCCGCTGCACCGTTGAAAATGCGCTCGCGCAAGATACCGGACGGTCCGAACTCCGCCGTCACGGTGACGCCGGTCGCCGCCTCGAACTCGCGCGCGACCTCGCCGAGCGCATCCTTGAGGCTCCCGGCCGCGAACAAGACGACCGGCCCGGCACTCAAGACCGGATTACCGAGGGACTTCTGGTCCTCCGAGCGATTTTGGCCGCACACGGATTTGCCCCGCCCATCAC
>JAYOXJ010000362.1:0-840 GCA_038152725.1 Rhodospirillaceae bacterium | reverse complement strand
AACCTGAACTGGGCACTTGCCGTGCCCTCCAAGGTTCAGCAGGGCGGCGGCAGCTGTACCAATCCCCAGCCGGTATACTTGTCACGGCCCTTCTCGCTCTTGTCCTTGGCGTGTTCGCGGAGGTACTTCCGCACCGCCTCTGTGCCGGACAATTTCTTGTATCGGGTCGCCGCGGCGGCAAAACCGGCGATGATCGGCGATGCGAACGACGTGCCGGACATCGGCCGACCGCCGGGCGGCACCGCGGTCCAGATGTCGACGCCGGGGGCGGCGAATTCGAGGTAGTCGCCCTTCGACGAAAACCTGGCCGAGCGCTCGAAGCGGTCCAAGGCGGTAACCGCGATGACGCTGTCGTAGGCGGCGGGATAGCTCTTCTTCTTGCTGAACGGCCCGTCGTTGCCGCCCGACGCGACAAGTACGATGCCCATCTTGTTGACGCGGTCGAGCGCTTCCTGGACCAGCACGTTCGAGGCGCCGCCGAAGCTCAGGTTGATGACTGCGACTTTCTCCGCCACAAGCCAGTCGACGGCATGGAGGATCGCCTTGGTCGAGCCCAGCGTACGTCCGGCGGCGTCACGGTGGAACACGTTGGCGGTGCGCAACTCCGCCGCCGGCAGCAGTCCGCCCCAATGGCCGCGCCCGCCAAGCACAGCGGCGACCGCCGTGCCGTGCGAAGTATCGGACGGCTTGGCGTCCTTGGCGATGAACGAGCGATGCTTGATCCCGGTACCCTTGAACGCCTCGTGGCGTACATCGACGCCTCCGTCGATGACGCCGATCCGGAGCCCCGCCCCGCAGGCGGTGCCAGCCGACTGCCATTTGGTGGCGCCGCGCGCCGTA
>JAYOXJ010000361.1:0-3317 GCA_038152725.1 Rhodospirillaceae bacterium | reverse complement strand
GTACATCGTAGCCATTGTAGAACCCCTATAGGCTCTTAGCTACTTCAGCCCCAAAAGTTAAAGGAGAACGAGGTTTATGAAGCTTCTTTTATCTGTCCTTTCCGTCACCTGCCTTCTGTCCGTCTCAACACTGCCCGGTCAGGCCAAGGCCTCCATGGCGACGGATATCGGGGTGAAAATCACCGAAAAGGTCGTTAGCGCGGTTCTCGGCGAGGCCGCGAGCAAAGCGATGGCGGCGATTTTCGGCACGGGTCCGGACCCGCTCACCTTGGCGCAGGTCGAAGGCGCCATCAAAAACGCCTTCGCCCAGGCGGCGCTCAAGGACATCAGGGGTGACCGCAACGGCCTGATGAACCAAGTCAACATCTACAGCGGGGAAGTGACCGCGACTCGCACCGCCACGGCAATCCTCGGCGACATAGGCAGACTCCTGGTAGCTTCCGGCAACATCGACGGTGATATCGCGGAACAGATCACCCCGGAAAATTCCATGACCACCATTCCCGTCTTCATCAGCGTCTGGAATACCCGCCTGGCCTTCCTTGGGGAACGCTATCGCATTAGCCAGTCGGCGGGCGACAAGGCTCTGATTGCCGAGGAGACCGTAAAAGGCATGGAAAAGCTGGAAAAATATTTGGAGCAGAAATATGTCGATCCCAAACGCAAAAATTTCCATTGTGTCCAGAAAGACAGGAATTTCGTTTGGCGCTACCACGGGGTCGATGCGTCGGATTGGTCCGAAAAAGGCCATGACGTCACGACCCAGTACTGCTTCGGCAACGGCTGGGTGGTTCGGAAGGACGCCTTCGGCAACAAGCCGGTAACCCAAAAGATGGCGCAAGTGGCAAAGTTCAACCGCAAATTGCTCGTCGACATGGGGGCTTCACATTTCATGCGGACGACGGATCTCGGCCAGGACGGGCCGGACCCGCCCTACACGTTCGCCCGGCGCATGGATAAAAACGCCAGCAAATACTTTCTCGAGGCAAGCCCCAGCAAAGGCTTCGCCAAGATGCTGCGCAATCATTACATCGTGAAATACAACACCGGCAGGTTTGAGCTCGGCAAACTGCACGAACAGATTCTCGGCTGGGTCAATCTCGCCAAGGCGACGGGCTCGAAGGGGCAATATTTAGTGGCTGCCGGCTATGCCATGAACCTGGGCATCGGCTGGAACATCTTGAAATCCAAGTACGGCGATTCCGAGATCGGTAATCACATACAGCGGATGCGCGAACCCTTCGCACGTCGGAAGGAATATCGCGAGATCAACGACTAGGGTTATTGCTGATGTGTTGGGCCGTGTTCCGGAAAGGGCGCCTTACCCGGAACACGGCCGATCCATGTCAACCTTCGGTCACGACCAATCGAATTGATCCGAAGGTTGGCGATGATTTCCGCTCGATGTCGGTCATGTCGCACCGGCGGCGCCCAACGTCTCGGCCTCGGCCCAGAACGCGGCGACGGCGCGGGTCCTGAGGCGAGCTTCCAGCGCCACCATGTATTCCCGCATTCGGAGCTCGCAGTCGGCGATGCGCACCATGGCGAGGCGCGCGTCGAAGCCGAATTCGGCCTCTGAGACGAAGCCGATGCCGATACCGGCGGCGACGGCTTCGCGCACGCTTTCCCGGCCCTCGACCGCGATCACGGCGGGTAGCGGCACGCCCCTGCGGCGGAATTCGTCCTCGACCAACCGGCGCGTGGTCGAGCCGACTTCGCGCAATACCAGGTTCTCGCCGATCAACTGACCGAACGGCACCTCGGCGGCGGCGGCGAACGCATGGTCCGCCGGCACGACGGCGACCAGCGGGTCGTCGCGCAGCACCACGGTGCGGAAGCGCGGATCCTCCGGCGCATTGGCGAGTACACCGATATCGGCACGGTAGTCCGCCAGCCGATCCATCACCTCGGCCGAGTTGCCGATGGTCACCGCCAGCGTCACCTCTGGATAGCGGCGGCGAAAGGCGCCGATCACCTGAAGCAAGTGGAACGGCGCGTCGGCGGCGATGGTGAGGTGGCCGGCACGCAGTTCCCGCGTTTCCGCCAGCATTGCGACGGCGCGGTTCTCCATGTCGAGCATGGCGTCGGCCAGTTCGAACAGGCGCTGCCCGGTCTCGGTCAGCTGCGTACGCCGGCGCCCGCGCGTGAACAACTCGACGTCGAAGTCCCGTTCCAGCCGCTTGACCTGGTCCGACAGCGTCGGCTGCGTCAGGCCCAAGCGCTCGGCCGCCCGGGTGAAGCCGCCGTGCTGGGCGACGGCATGGAAAGCCCGCAATTGCGCGTAATACATCGAGCGTCCTCCTGACCGGCTATATAATAGATTTTATCTATATACAAAATCTAAATTATCGATTTGAATTATTTTAATAACCCGCCAGATTCGAGCCGACGAAGCGCATCGTTGCCGCCACCGGCGTCCTGCCGGCGCGGTCATTGGACAGGGCCTGTCACATTCCCTAAACAGCAGGGCGATTTGCCTTGCCATTTAACCTGAACATCGAGCACGACACATGACGATCCGCTGCTTCTCACCCCCGGCCCGCTGACCACGTCGCATGAGACCAAAGAGGCCATGCTGCACGATTGGGGTTCGCGCGACGCCACCTTCATCGCCACCAACAAGCGCATGCGCGAACGCCTCGTCGCCATCGCCAACGCCGAAGGCACGCACGTCTGCGTACCGATCCAGGGCAGCGGCACCTTCGCCGTCGAAGCCACCATCGGCACGCTGCTGCCGCGTGACGGCAAAGCGCTGGTACTGATCAACGGCGCCTACGGCCAGCGCATGGTCAAGATCATCTCCTACATGGGCCGCAAGTCGACGACCCTGGAGACGGCCGAGGACACGCCGCCCGAACCCGCCGCCGTCGACGCCGCGCTCAAGGCCGATCCGGCTATCACCCATGTGCTCTGCGTCCATTGCGAGACGACATCGGGCATCCTCAACCCGATCGAGGCGGTCGCCGAGGTCGTCGCCAAGCGGGGGAAGAGCCTCTTGATCGACGCCATGAGCGCTTTCGGCGCCGTCCCGCTCGACGCCAAGAAGGTGCGTTTCGACGCCGTCATGGCGTCCTCCAACAAGTGCCTCGAAGGTGTGCCCGGCATGGGCTTCGCCATCATCCGCAAGGACGCGCTGGAAGCCGCCAAGGGCAACGCGCATTCGCTCAGCCTCGACCTGTTCGATCAGTGGCAGGCGATGGAAGCCAGCAACCAGTGGCGCTTCACGCCGCCGACGCATGTCATCGTCGCCTTCGACGCGGCGATCCGCCAGTTCGAGGAAGAAGGCGGCGTCGCCGGCCGCAACAAGCGCTACAGCG
>JAYOXJ010000360.1:0-3317 GCA_038152725.1 Rhodospirillaceae bacterium | reverse complement strand
CGGGCTGTTCGCCGATTTCACGCCGAAGTTCGTCAAGCGCTACGCCGAGATCGGCGAGGCGTTCGAGGCCGCCGCCGCTGCCTATGCCGCCGAGGTGCGCGAACGAAAATTCCCCGGCCTCGAGCATTGCTTCGGCGTGCCCAAGAAGGCCGGATAGGCGCGCCCATGGAAATCGTCCGCTCCATTGCCGATCTGCGCGCACACGTCGCCGAGTTTCGGAGCGCCGGCCGCCGCATCGGCCTGGTGCCGACCATGGGCGGACTGCACGACGGCCATCTCTCCTTGGTCTCGGCGGTGGCGGCCCGCGCCGACGAAGTGGTGGCGACGCTGTTCATCAACCCGACCCAGTTCTCACCGAGCGAGGACTTCGAAAGCTACCCCCGCGACGAGGCCGCCGACGCGGCGCGCTTCGAGGCCGCCGGCACGGCGCTGCTGTTCGCGCCGCCGGCGCACGAGATCTATCCGCCCGGCCATTCGACCCAGGTCCTGGTCGGCGAACTCGGCCGCGTGCTGGAAGGCGAATTTCGCCCGCACTTCTTCGCCGGCGTCGCCACCGTGGTGACCAAGCTGCTGTTGCAGGCACTCCCCGATGTGGCGGTGTTCGGCGAGAAGGACTATCAGCAACTATGCGTGATCCGCAAGCTGGTGCGCGACCTCGACATTCCGGTCGAGATCATCGGCGCGCCGACGGTGCGCGAAGCCGACGGCCTCGCCATGTCGTCGCGCAACCGCTATCTCGATGCGGATGGCCGCCGGATCGCACCGGCGCTCTACGCCACCATCACCAAGGTCGCCGAGGCGGCTGCCCGTGGCGATGCCGCCGCCGCCTCGCCGGCGGCGGGCGAACTCATCGAGGCCGGCTTCAGCAAGGTCGATTATGTTGCCGTGCGCGATGCCGCCACGCTCGCGCCGGTCGGCTCCGGCGGCGGTCCCGCCCGCGTACTCGCTGCCGCCTGGATCGGCCGCACCCGGCTGATCGACAACATCGCCGTCTCGCCGAAGCCGTGACCCTGCAGAACTGCGTCACCCCCGACGGCCGCATCGTCGCCGATGCGGCGCGGGGTATGATGATGGGCAATCGTGGCGTGTTGCACGACGCCGGTCGCACCCTCGGCCGGGCGCGCTGGCGCCACAACAACTGGGTCGCCTGCCGGCTCGAATTCAAAGGCAGGCAGCGCCAGCTGATGACGCCGGCACGTTATACCGAACTCTTTTTCCTGGACGAGGCGGTGGCGCTCGCCGCCGGGCACCGGCCTTGCGGCGAATGCCGTCACGCCGACTACCAACACTTCAAGGCGCTCTGGATCGACGTGTTCGGCACCGGCGCGATCTCCGCCGGCGATTTGGACGCGCGTCTCCATGGCGAACGCGCCATCACCCGGCGCTTCGAGCAGCGCCGCCACGCCGCGGAACTGGGGCAACTGCCGGACGGGGCATTCGTTCTCATGGGCGATGCGCCGGAAGTGCCGCAACTGGTCTTTGGCAACAGGTTGCTCGCCTATTCGCCGGCCGGCTATGTCTCGGTGCGGCCGCGCCCGGCGCGCGAAACCGTACTGGCGCTGACGCCGCCATCGACGCTCAACGTTATCGCCGCCGGCTTCAGGCCGGCGCTGCATCCAAGCGTGGAAAATTTCCGCTAAGCCTTTGGCGGCAGATCGAGGCGGACTGCGATGCCTTCCAGCTCCGGCGACGAGGCCGGATAACGGTCCATCACCAAGGGGTCGTGGCCCGGCACGACGTGGTCGGGGCCGTCGGCGAGTTCGTTCAGTTTGCGAAAGCCGTCCAGCATGTCGCCGGCGTTGAAGACAATGGGGAAGGGACTGCGGCGTTCCATGTTGGCGTAGAGGTGGCTGGCGTCGGAGGCGAGCACCACCCAGCCGCGTTCGGTCCAGACCCGCACCGACTGCAGCCCGTCGGTATGTCCGCCGATGTGGTGCACGGAAAACCCCGGCGCCAGTTCGGCATCGCCGTCGTGGAACTTGACCCGGCCGCCGTAGACCTGGCGCACCATGCCGACCACGTCGTCGACGCTGAAAGCGTGCGAGAAGAACGGCTGCGCCATGTGCCGGCCGGTGGCGAAGGCCATCTCGCGGTCCTGCAGGTGGAAGCGTGCGCCCGGGAACAGTTCGAAGTTGCCGACGTGATCGTAATGCAAATGCGTGATGATGACGTCTTGGACCTTGGCCGCATCGACGCCGACCAGCTTCAGCCCCTCGGCCGGGCAGCGCAGCAGTTGGCGGCCGCGCGCCTTGGCGGTCTCGGCGTTGAAACCGGTGTCGATGACGAAAGTATGCGACTTCGAGATTGCCACCCAGACGAAATAGTCGAGCGGCATCGGCGTGTCGTGCAAGTCGCCGGCGTCGACGAAGTTGGCCGCCCCGGTACGCGGATGATGCGCGTACTTGACGGCATGGATGACGTATGGCTCAGCGGTCTCGGTCATGGCACTCCCCCCGTAGCGATGCGCTTGTTATTGCCTGGCACTCTAGCGGCAACGGCGGGCGCCGCTCAACCGCCGTAGCGAATACGGTAGATGGCGCCGGCGCGGTCGTCGGAGACCAGCATGTCGCCCGAGCGCGTCATCTTGACGTCGACCGGCCGGCCCCAGGCATCGCCGTCGGGACCGAGCCAGCCCGAAGCAAAAGTCTCCCAACCGGTCGCCGTCATCTTCTGTTTGTCGAACTTTATCCGCGCCACGCGGTAGCCGTCGGGCACGCGGCGGTTCCACGACCCGTGCTGGGCGACGAAGGCGTCGCCCCGGTAGGTTTCCGGGAAGCGTGTGCCGGCATAGAAGCTGACACCAAGTGCGGCGACGTGGGCGCCAAAGGGGACGGCCGGGAAGATCGCCTCCCTCGGTAGCGGCTGGCCGGCGAAATCCGGCGTGCGGTCACGGCCGCCGCCGAACCACGGGAAGCCGAACCAGAGCCCGGCCCTGGGCGCGTGGTTGAACTCGTCGGGCGGGCTGTCGTCGCCCATGTGGTCGGCGCCGTTGTCGGTGAAGAAGAGATGACGGCTCTCCGGGTGGAAGGCAAAGCCGACCGAGTTGCGAACGCCGGCGGCATAGACCTCGGGCTGCCACGCCGGCGGGCGGAAGCGCGCGATGGTGCCTTCGAGACCATTGGTCGCGCAGATGTTGCACGGCGACCCGATGGCGACGAACAGCGATCCGTCCGGGGCGAAGCGGGCATAGCGCCAGCCGTGCCAGCTGTTGTCGGGAAGTTTGTCGTAGAGCACTTCCGGGCTCGCTTTGGTCAAGGCGGCGAAGTCGGGCGCCTTGTAGCGCGTCAGGCGATGCTGTTCGGCGATGTAGAAATAGC
>JAYOXJ010000359.1:0-3317 GCA_038152725.1 Rhodospirillaceae bacterium | reverse complement strand
CCGAACCGACCTTGTACCAGACCATGTGGGTGACCACCGGCACGCGGGAATTGGTGACGACCACCACCTGCATGCCGTTCGCGAGCGTGAAGGTCTCGGGATTGAACACCGCCGCCCGGGTGGCGCCGACGCCGAAGAGAACCAGCAGGGCGGCGAACAAGGCGAGGCCGGAAGAGAAACGTATGCGCATGACTGAACTGGGGCTCCGGTCGGTTTTCGGGGATGGGGCGGCTCGGAAGGGGCTGCACCATGCGCCGCCATCACGGCATAAATATGGCATGCTTTCGGCGGGTTTCATCGTCAAATCCCCGTGTGGAGGACAATGAAGCGCTTCCCCGCGCAAGACCGTTGGGCTAATTTCCAAATCTTGTCGCTAATGCGGCGGCGCTGCGGCCTAGAAGTCGAGCAGGCCCTTACGCGGGGGCTTGCGCTTGATCTCGGGAACCGAACCGTCGGTGATCGGCTTGCCGAGCGCCTGGTTCTGCATAATCCGCTGCTGTTCCTTCTTTGCATCGACGATGGTGCCGGGATAGGGCTGGTCGTCGACCCAGAAGATCAACTTGTCGATGAAGCGGCGGTCCTCGGAGGCGAGCACGGTCGATTCGCGGTCGACGGTGTCGCGGATGCCTGGCTCGGCCAGGCGGGCGCCGGCCTTGTCGAGCAGGGCGGAGACGCCCGGCGTGGCGCCGGCCGGCTGCTGTTGCTGCGCCTGACGCGACTGTGAGGCCGAACTGAGAACCGCGGTCTTGGCTTCGTCGCGCGGCGACACCAGTTGCGGGCGGTCGACGCCCGGCGTCGGCGGACGCAGCCCGTATTCCGGCGGCAGCGTCAACGGCGGGCGTTTGTAGACGACGAATTCGTCGGGCGCGTTCTTCTTGTTGCCAACCACCTTGCGCACGGACTCGCAGCCCGTCGCGGCGAATGCCACGGCAACCAAGCCTATCAAGAGTAACGCGCGTTTCATGGAATCCCGGAAATCCCTCGTTCTGAGCGGAATCTACGCTCGCGGTGCTGATATTTCAACCGGTTAGCCTTTTTTATCCTCGGCGGGCCCGTCATGGTCGCCGAATATCGAGTCGAAGATCAGCAGCGCCGCGCCGACGGTGATGCCGGTATCGGCGACGTTGAACGCCGGCCAGTGATAGCCGAATGCGTGAAAATCGAGGAAATCGACGACGCCGCCGAGCCGTGCGCGGTCGAGAACGTTGCCGACGGCACCACCGATGATCATGCCGAGAGCGGCGGCCAACAGCGGCTTCTCGGCGCGGACCAGCCAGACCGTGAGCGCCGTGACGATTGCCAGCGCCAGTGCCACCAGGGCCCAGCGACCGAACTCCTCGCCGCTGCCGAACATGCCGAAGCTGACGCCCCGGTTGTAGCCGAGCACCAGATTGAAGAACGACGTCACCTGAATGACCTTCGGCGCGGCCATGATGTGATGGACGATCCACCACTTGCTGGCCTGATCGAGGGCCAGCACCGCGATGGCGAGGCCGATCCCGAGCCCGCGCCGCGAAGCCGCCGTCATGCGCTCTCCGCCAGTGGCTGGAAGTGCTCGGCCGCATCGGCGCAGCGGTTGCAGACCGTCGGATGGGCCGTGCTCTTGCCGACCTCTTCCAGCACCTGATAGCAGCGTTCGCATTTCTCGCCCGTCGCCGGGTTCGGCACCACGGCGACGCCGACGACGTCTTCGAGCGTGAAGGCGCCGGCGGGCTTATCGGTGGCGACGAAAGTGGCGCCCGAGGTGATGAACAGTTCGGCCGCTTCAAGGCCGGCGAAGAGCTGCTCGGTTTTTGCCGGCGCGTGAATGACCGGCGCGGCCTGCAGGCTCGAGCCGATGCGCTTCTCGGCGCGTTCCTTCTCGAGCGCGCCGGTGACGACACGGCGCACGGCGCGGATCTCGCGCCACTTCTCCATCAATTTGTCGTCGCGCCACGCATCCGGGATCTCGGGGAAGGTGCGGAGATGGATGGAGTTGCCGGGCGAACGATCGGGATGGCGGGTCAGCCAGGCCTCTTCGGCGGTGAAGCAGATGAACGGCGCCAGCCAAGCGGTCAGGCAGTCGAACAGCGTGTCGAGGACGGTGCGCGCGGCGCGCCGGCGTTTGTCGTCCAGGCGGTCGCAGTAGAGGCTGTCCTTGCGGATGTCGAGATAGAAGGCCGAGAGGTCGATGGCGCAGAAGTTGTGCAGCTCCGAGAACAGGCCGTGGAACTCGTAGTCGTTGCAGGCCTTGCGCAGCCGCTGATCGAGCCGCCACAGCCGGTCCAGCACCCAGCGCTCCAGTTCGGGCATTTCGGCGATGTCGAGTCGCTCGGCTTCGGTGAAGCCGTTCAGGTTGCCGAGAATGAAGCGGAGCGTATTGCGGAGCCGGCGGTAGACGTCGGCGTTCTGCTTCAGGATTTCAGGCCCGATGCGGAGATCCTCCGAATAGTCCGAGCTCAGCACCCAGAGCCTCAGGATATCGGCGCCCTGCTGGTTGTAGACGTCCTGCGGCGCGACGATGTTGCCAAGCGACTTCGACATCTTCTGGCCGTCCTCGGCCATGACGAAGCCGTGCGTCAGCACCGCGTCGTAGGGTGCGCGGCCGCGGGTGCCGCAGGATTCGAGCAAGCTCGAATGGAACCAGCCGCGATGCTGGTCGGAACCTTCGAGATAGAGCGACGCCGGCCACTGCATGTTCGGCCACTCGCCGTCCTCGAGCACGAAGGCGTGCGTAGAGCCCGAGTCGAACCAGACGTCGAGGATGTCGGTGACCTGCTCGAAGTCGTCGGCGTTGTATTCGGGTTCCAGGAAACGGGCCGGCGGCGAGGCGAACCAGGCGTCGGCGCCGTCTTGCTTGAAGGCATCGATGATGCGCTGCATGACCTTGGGGTCGCGCAGCGGCTCGTCGGTCTTCTTGTCGACGAAGACGGTGATCGGCACGCCCCAGGCACGCTGGCGCGACACCACCCAGTCCGGGCGCTCGGCGATCATGCCCCTGAGCCGGTTCTGGCCCGACGCCGGCACGAAGCGGGTCTCGTCGATGGCCTTCAGCGCCTTGGCGCGCAGTCCGGTCTTCTCCATGGAGATGAACCACTGCGCCGTGTTGCGGAAGATCAGCGGCTGCTTCGAGCGCCACGAGTGCGGATAGCGGTGCACCAGCGAGCCCTTGCCCATGAGCGCGCCGACGCCGGCCAGCAGCTCGGCGACGTCGTCGTTGCATTTGTAGACGTGCCAGCCGGCGACCAGCGGCACGTGGTCGAAGAAGCGGCCGTCCTCGCCGACCGTCTGCGGCACCTCGATGCCGTTCTTGACGCCGAGCACCCAGTCGTCGGCGC
>JAYOXJ010000358.1:1754-3336 GCA_038152725.1 Rhodospirillaceae bacterium | reverse complement strand
CGGTTGGGATATTTTGAAAAGGGTGCCGGCGTGTCCGGGTTTGGCGCCAACGTCCTCAACGAAATCGAGCACCTTGCCGACTACAAAATGTACGGCAAGGTGGTCAATATTGTCGGCCTGCTGGTCCACGTCGGCGGCGTCACCCACAGTCTTTCCGTCGGCGATCATTGCATCATCCACGCGCGCAAGGGCCGCAAGGTCAACTGCGAGGTCGTCGGGTTCTCTGGCGGCAATGCCCTGGTTATGCCGTTCGGCGCCATCGACGGCGTCGGCATGGGCAGCCGCGCCGAGGTGTCCGTAGCCGAGCCGGTCATCTACCCGTCGACGGAGTGGCTCGGGCGTGTCGTCAACGCCTTCGGCGATCCGATCGACGGCAAGGGCCCGCTGCCGGCCGGCAATATCGGCTATCCGATCCGCCGCTCACCGCCGCCGGCCCATACGCGCAAACGCGTCGGCGGCAAGGTCGATCTGGGCGTGCGTGCCATGAATGCCTTCCTGACACTCTGCCAGGGCCAGCGTATGGGCATCTTCGCCGGCTCCGGCATCGGCAAATCGACGCTGCTGGCGATGATGGCGCGCAACACCGATGCCCAGATCAACGTCATCGGCCTGATCGGTGAGCGCGGCCGCGAGGCGCGAGAGTTCATCGAGGACCACCTGGGCGAGGACGGTATGAAGAAGACCGTCGTCGTCGTCGCCACCTCCGACGAGTCGCCCCTGGTGCGCCGACAGGCCGCGCATATGACCATGGCCATCGCCGAATACTTCCGCGACCGCCCGAACGAAGTGCTGGTGCTGATGGATTCGGTCACCCGCTTCGCCATGGCGCAGCGCGAGATTTCGCTCTCCGCCGGCGAGCCGCCGACGTCGAAAGGCTATACGCCTTCTGTTTTCGCGCAGTTGCCGCAGTTGCTCGAACGTGCCGGCCCGGGTGGCGAGGGCCAGGGTTCGATCACCGTACTCTTTACCGTGCTGGTCGAGGGCTACGATCACAACGAGCCGGTCGCCGATGCGGTGCGCGGTATTCTCGACGGACATATCGTGCTCGAACGCTCGATCGCCGAGCGCGGCCGCTTTCCAGCCATCAACGTGCTCCGCAGCATTTCGCGAACCATGCCGGCCTGCAACACGCCGGAGGAGAACGCGGTGGTCAACCGGGCGCGGCGATTGCTCGCCACCTACGAGGACATGGCGGAACTGATCCGGCTCGGCGCCTACCGGCGCGGTACGGACCCGGCCGTTGACGAGGCGATCCAGTACAACAGTGCCTTGGAGGCGTTCTTGTCGCAGGAAATCGCCGACGCCACCGATTTGGGCGGATGCTACCAGCGCCTTGCCGAAGCCCTCGGCATGCCGGTGCCACCGCCGGCGGCGTGAGCGGTTAGGCTTCAGCCATGGCCAAGGGGCTCGCCACGCTGGTTCGCGTCAACGAATGGACGGTCGACGAGAAGCGCCGCACGCTCGGCCAGCGGCTGCGCGAGCTGGATGCGCTGGAACTGGCGCGGGTGCGGCTCGAGGAAGAGGTGGTCGCCGAGCAGCGCGCCGCCGCCGAGAGCCCGAACGAGGCCGGACTGCTTTATGG
>JAYOXJ010000358.1:0-1744 GCA_038152725.1 Rhodospirillaceae bacterium | reverse complement strand
GCGTGATCCATCGCCGCGAACAGTTCGATGCCGCCATCAAGTCGAAGGAGAAGGAAGTCGCGGTGGCGCGCGAGATGCTCAACGAGGCCTATCGCGAACTCAAGAAGTACGAGGTCATCCGCGACAACCGCGACCGGCGCGAGCGCGAGGAGCGCGACCGCAAGGACCAGATCCTGCTCGACGAACTCGGCATCGAGAACTACCGCCGCCGCACCGACTCTCTCTCGGACCCCGACGCGAGCTGAGTTGACTAACCGGTTAAAGCCGTTGGTTGTGGAATCCGTGCGCTTAACTACTACGAACGCATTGCCAAAATTGATAATATCGCAGGGTTTATGCATATACCCTATGAAGTGATTGTATGAACGAACTCAATCTCAGCGCGCTCCGTGCCTTCGTTGCCGTTATGCAATACGGCACCGTCACCGAAGCGGCGCCCAAGATCAACCGCACGCAGCCGACCACGACACGTCTGATTTCCGCCTTGGAGCAGGACCTGCAACTCGAACTGTTCGAACGCACGCGCCAGCGTCTGGTGCCGACGCGCGCGGTGGAGGCGTTTTACCGCGAGGCGTTGCGGATACTGGCAACGGTCGATGACGTCCCGAGAATCACCGAAGAGATCAAGGCCCTGGACGTTAGTCGAGTGCAGGTACTGACCATTCCACGCCTCGCCGAGAGCATCGTTTGCCCGGCCGTGGCGGAGATGAAGAAAGTGGTTCCTTCGGTCATGGTCAGCGTCAGCATTCATTCGGTGATCGACCTGGAACGCTGGGTGGTCGATCAGTTCGATGCATTGAGTTTGTCGTCCCTGCCGATTCACCGCGCCGATCTCAAGTCGACGCGACTGTTCTCCGCCGGGAAAGCCGTCGCCGTTCACCGTGACCACCCGCTGGCCAAACGGAAGATCATCACCCCGGAGGATTTGCACGACGTGCCCTTGATCTCGATCCGGGAAGGTACACATCTTCGCCGTTTCTTCGACCACATGTTCCGAAACCTCGACTACCAACCAAACGTTGCCGCGCGTGCCTCGAACTCTTTGGCCGCCCTCAAGCTGGCTGCGGAGGGTCTCGGCGTTGTCGTGCTCGATTTTCTGGCGCCCGCGGATCGCTTTTCGAACAGCATCACTTTGGTTCCGCTGGAGAGTGACCAGATGACCGATTTCGGCATGGTATGGCGCAAGAGTGACTATCTCGCCGAGAACACCCGAAAGCTGCTCAAGCTGATCGTCGGCCAGGCAATCCGCCATCGAGAGCGCATAGCGGATGTCTTCGGCGTGCGGCCGCAAATCGAAGTATGGGACAACGGCGTCATCCGATAGGGCGAAGGCGCGGTCGTTCGGCGATTCCGTGGTACCTTGCCGCGCCCCTCACGCCACGGCACTTTCCAGCGGCGAAAGCGCATCCAACCCAACGATATCGGCGATTTCGACCCGGCCCGGCTTCGGCAATCGGATGATCCCCCTGCGGCGCAACTCTGTGAACTGTCGGCTCACGTTTTCGGGCTTAAGCCCGAGGTGGTCGGCGATGTGTTCGCGGCTCATCGGCAGGTTCAGGTGGATCATTCCGTTCTTGTGTTCACCGATGCGCTCGGTGAGCCCAAGAAGGAACGATACGACCCGTTCGCTGGCGGTCATCTGGCCGAGCATCAAAGCATGCGAAGTGGCTTCCGCAAATCGAGCGCCGATCAGAGCCGTCCGCCAGTCGCGGCCGTCGGTATGACGGCTGCGGCAGTTGGGGAC
>JAYOXJ010000357.1:0-3351 GCA_038152725.1 Rhodospirillaceae bacterium | reverse complement strand
AATCAGAACCTTTTCGCCCTTCTGCACTTCGCCGATCGTATGCATCATGCGATATGCGGTGCCGTAGGCCACCGGCAGGCAGGCCGCCTGTTCGAAGCTGACGGAATCGGGTAATGCGACAAGATGGTGCGTCGGCACCTTGCAGTATTCCGCAAGACCGCCATGCCACATCTCGCCCATCAGCCCGCCGGCACCAACCCGGTCGACCGGATCGATCAGCACCCGCTGACCGACCTTCCAGTCTTTCACATTGGCACCGACCTCAACGATCTCACCGGCGAAATCCAGTCCCATGATGCACGGCATCGGCACCTTGATTCCGGGCATGCCGCGGCGGGTGAAGATGTCGTGGTAGTTGAGCGACGTGGCGCCGACCTTGATGACCACATCGTCCCCTTCCGGCTTCGGATCGGGAAAATCGTTATCTACGGCGATCGAGCCGGGCCCGCCGTGCTCGTGAATGACTGCAGCCTTCATTTGGGTTTAGTCCTCCTTTTTGAAAACGATTATTCGGCGGCGCGATTAGGCGCTTTGGCCCAAAGTTCCAGCGCCTTCGCACCTAAGCCTTTGCGGTCGACCTTACCTGGCCCGGCGAGCGGAAGTTCATCCATGAACGTCACCATCCGCGGATGCTGATATGCCGGCGCGTTGTCGAGGGCGTGCTTCTTCAACGCCGCCTCGTCGACCTTTCCACCCGGCCGGCGCACGACGAAGGCGACCGGTTTCATGCCCTTGATGTCGTCCGGCACCGGCACGACGCAGGCCTGTTCGACCTCGGGATGAGCGACCAGCACGGCTTCCACCTCACCCGGGTAGATGTTCTCGCCGCCGCAGTTGAACATGTCGTCGACGCGGCCGACGAAATAATAGGCGCCGGTGTCGGGGTCGCGGCGAAAGACGTCGCCGGACTTGTAGAAACCGTCGGCGGTCATCACGTCCGCAGTCTTCTCCGGCAGATTAAAATAGCCCGGCGTGACCGCCGGTGTCTTGTGCCAGAGATCGCCTTCGTCGGCCTCTTGTCCTGCCGCGTCGACAAGCTTGAGTTCGACACCGGGCGACGGCCAGCCGACCGACAAAGGGGGCGGCGCCTCGCCGGGCCGCGGACCGAACACCACGGGCCCGGCTTCCGTCGTGCCATAACCGTTCATGATCGACGCGGTCGGAAACGTCTCCGCCACCCGCTGCCAAAGCTTCGGCGACACCGGCGCCGATCCCATACGGACGATTTTGACTGAAGTAAGGTCCGCATTGGCGGTCAGTGCCGGATCCAAAAAGCACATCGCCAGCATGGTCGGTACCGAAGTGATCCACGTGCACTTGAAACGCTCGATGGCCGCGATATAGCGCTCAGCGTTGAATTCAGGCAGCAAAACCACCTGGGCTCCGCCGCCGAAGGCAAATAGCGTCACGCAAAGCGCGTTCATATGGTAGAGCGGCGCCGCCACCAACAGACGATGGTGATCGTAGGGACCGCCGCGCCCGACCCGGGAATTGTGCGCCCAGAGATGCCCGGCGTGGGTCAAGGGCACGCCCTTTGGGCGGCCGGTCGAGCCGGATGTATAGAGCGCCATGGCGATGCCGTTTTTTCCCGGATCGTAGATGTCGAGCGCGCCCTGATCGCACATTCGATCGAAACTGCCATCGTCGAAATCGTAAACAGGAAGGCCATTTGCCAGTTTTTCTACCCGCCCGCGGCGCGCACCGTCGCAGATGATCGCCTTGATATTGGCATCCCCCACGATGAACGAAAGCGTTTCCGCCGGAAATTTGAAATTCACGGGAACTGCAACCAGCCCGGCGCGTAACAAGCCCAGAAAGGCGATCATAAACTGCGCGCTATTGGCGGACAGCATGGCGACAGCGTCGCCGGGCTTGAGCCCCGTTGCCAGCAAGCCGCGGCCGCAGGCATCGGCGGCGGCTTCCAACTCATCCTGGTGCCACTGGCGGGGATTGTTCCAGTCGCGGCAGTCAGTCAGAACCAAGCGTCCGCTCGGCCCTTCGCGACCCTCCTCGCGATAGAAAATATCCCCCAAATTGGCGGTGTCCCGCACGGTCATGGCGCCATCCTCATTCATGCCCCACCAGCCGTCGCGGGCGGCAATGAATTGTGCGGGGGCGAACCTAGCTGGTCAAGCCGCCGTGCGCGCAAAAAATCACGCTCGGCAAAAGCGGCCGGTTTGGGTCGGTTGAGGAATGCGTACCGCTCTGCTTTAGAAGAATTCGGCGGATCCGACGCGAACTTAGGAAAGCGGATTCCCGGTTTTCCGGGGATTAGAACTTCTTGACGTTGTCCTTGAATTTTTCCCGGTCGGAGGCAAGTTCGAACATCACTTCGATGGTCTTGCTGGTCAGGTCGTCGCTTGTCCCGACGATCACTACCTGGTATTCACCCCGGCATTCGTCCTCGAGCCAATCCTCGACGGCGGAAAGAGCACCGTAGAATGTCAAGCGCACGCCATGGCCGAGCCGCCGGCGCTCGCCGGTTTCGCGTGCGCCTTGGCGCCGGTCCCCACCGTCGCGATGTTCCGTGGGGTAATCCGTGGTGTCTTCCTGCATGTACATCTCTATCGAACTCTTCGAGTTTCAAAAATTGCTGCCAAGGGCGGTCCGGCACAAAGGGCACGTGAATGCCGCTTCTCGGCCGAATCGCGTTGAAGTTGACAGTAATTCCCATGGCTAATGGTGCGGAAACCCTTTATGGGGGTTCCGCAATAGCGGTTCAAGCCCCGGAACTGATGAAAAACCGCCGATCTCCGGCCACACGCTCCCGGCCGGCGCCAGATCGTTGCTGCCGTCAGGTCTGATGGGGGCGCCGAATGACGCGCATCCGGCAGAGTTGCCGCCTCTTGATTATTTGACTGCGGAGAAAGCCGTCGGCTTGAGAATGACGTTCTCGATGGTTTCGACGATGGCGCCGTCGCGCTCGGACTGGGCTCGCTTCTCGATCCACTCCGGATCGCTTTGAAAGGACGCCCACTTAGCTTCACGTTCGGCCAAGGTTTCCCATTCGAGCAGGTAATAGAGGCGTTGATTGGACGAACCGACTTCGACGGTCCAGAACCCGGCCTGGCGAATACCGTGACGTTCCCACAATCCGAGCGTTGTCCCCTCGAAACGCTTGAGCAGCGCCGGCAAACGCCCAGGCAAGCAGTTGTAGATGCGTAGTTCGTGGATCATCTCGGAATTCCCTCCCCGATCATTGTTGCCTCGAACGAAACGATAGCAGCCGCAACCGGTCCGGCAACCGGATTAAACGGACCGCGCGGCCGGAAAACCGGCCGCCATGATCGCATCAATGATCTGCCCCTACTGACTGTTCCAGTTTGAATGTTAGTGCATCATCGGTTTTTG
>JAYOXJ010000356.1:0-3352 GCA_038152725.1 Rhodospirillaceae bacterium | reverse complement strand
ATGGTCAGGACCACGGCGTCCTCGAACGGCGACGGGAAAAATGCCGATGCTGCGTGGCTCTGGTGGTGTTCGGCGAACAGCAGCTTGTTCTGCCAATCGAAGTCGGGGTCGAAGGCGCCGAACTGTTTGCGGAGCAGGTCCTTCTGGAACAGCTTCTCCTTGAGCCACACCGGGATCGCCATCTTGAACGACGTGAAGCCCCTCGGCGCGAACGCCAGATAGGTCTCGAGCAGGCGTTCGAACTTGAGGAACGGTTTGTCGTAGAAGGCGACGAAGTCGACGTCGACGAGCGACGTGCCGGCGGCCTCGAGGCAGTAGCGGATGGCGTTTTCCGGGAACGCGGCGTCGTGCTTCTTGCGGGTGAAACGCTCTTCCTGGGCGGCGGCGACGATCTCGCCGTCACGGATCAGCGCGGCTGCGCTGTCGTGATAGTAGGCGGAGACGCCGAGGATAAGCACGCGATTCGCCCGCGCCTAGAAGATCGTGTAGATGAACGGCGCGACCGCGGAGCCCTTGGCGAGCACCACAATGCCGCCGAATACCACCATCATGACGACGATCGGCAACAGCCAGAACTTTTTGCGGACTTTGAGGAACATCCAGAGTTCGGAAAGAAAGCTCATCTCAAATCCTCAGAATTGACGGCGCATCGATTCGGGCGCCGGCTCGCCGGGCTCGCGGAGTGTCCAATAGGTCGTCGCTTCCGGCACGAACCGCCGATTGAGCGGATCCTTGCCGCAAAGCCGCATGATCAATGCGATCGGCGTGACCGTGACGAAAAACAGCATGCCCATGATCAGGGGGTTCACGATCTTGTGCAGCAACAGACCGAAGCGAAACCACAAAATATTCAATGGCCGCAATGCCTTCGGCGCGGCGAAGGCGGCGATCAGGAACACGCCGGCGACGACTAGCGCCCACGGCCGGTAGGCATGGCCCGACCACAACGGCAACAAACCGACGATGGCGAACACCACCGCGAAGACCAGACCGAACGAGCGCTCGGAACCGACTTTGACGTCGTCCTGCGAGGTGAACCGTTCATGGGTATCTTGGGGATCGGTCATTTGCGAAACTCCAACCACGAAGCTGTTTAGCGCAACGTTCCGGAAAAGCAAAACGCTGTTTGCGTCACGGCGAAACCCTCACGGCGCGCGGGGCGCCGCGGCCTAAGCTGTTTCTTCCGGCGCGGTTTGACCTTATAACCCTTCGGAGTTCGCCGTCTTGAGGCCCGAAACGCCGGGTCGATACGGCGTTTCCCGCAGTTGCGCCGGCGCCATCACCCGAATATTCCGCGATGTCAGAAAAGCTCAAGAACGTCATTACCCTGGTCGTTACGGTCGTCGTCTTCTACGTGATTTTGGAAGTCTTCGTCTGGCGGCCGGCACTGCCCAAAATGCCGCTGCCCTTGCACGCCAGCCTCGGCCGCCTACAGCAACTGGCGCAAAACTCCAAGGCCGAACTGGTGCCGAAGGACTATGTCCTGATCGTCGGTGATTCCTACGCCGAAGGTCTCGGCGACTGGCTGATGCGGGTGGTCGGAGACGGCACGCCGCACTACAACGCGGCGCACGTGCTGCATGAGACGACCGGGCGCGACGTCATGACTTTTGGGTTTCGCGGCGGCCATCCGACACTGACCTACGTGTTCCAGGCGACCGCCGCCTATGCCGGCATCAAGCTTTACTGGGGCATCGATCTCGCGCAGCCCAACGATGTCGTCGTTTACTTCTACGAAGGCAACGACATCAACGACGAACTCGCCAACCTCAAATTCTTCATGGGTCCCGGATTCGACCAGACGCGCGCCGGCGAGCGCGCCTACATCGCCGAAACCATCGCCCGCATCGGCGCGGACGGCGTGAAGTCGGCCCGTCGCCGCTGGCACGCGCTGCGAAACGCGCATATGTTCGATACCAGCACCAAGCTGGTGAAATTGGCGATCCAGAACGCGTCGCGCGGGGTTGGGCGGATACTCGATCCAGCCGATCCGGCGTTCCGGCCGAACGCCGGATACAAGGAAAATTGGAGTCGGTACCAGGGGGCAACCGTCTTCGTCGGCAAGGACGACGGCGGCCGCCTGCCCTATCCAGTCGAGACGGTCGAGCCGTTCGCGTTTCAGACCGACGCTGAGATCGCGCTGGTGGCGCTCTGGTACGAGGAAGCGCTCAAGTACCTCAGCCGCCTGTTTCCGGGATCGAGAATCTGGGTGAGCTACATCCCGACTCCGATCATGGCTTACCGGCTAGCATCGGAGACGGCGGTGCTGCGCGATTTGGTGCGCGAGGCGGAGACCGATCATCCCGGACCTCCGACGACATTCACCAATGCCGCCCTGGCGGAGCGCAGCAACGCCACCTGCGCGCGGATTTTCCAGGCCGCGCGCGCCGCCGGTACCGAGTTCATCGATACTCGGCCAGCCTGGCGGGCGGCGGCAGGAAAGCTTGGCTACCTGCATGGCCCCAACGACCCCGGCCATCCCAACGAAATGGGCTACCGCGTGTTGGCTGAGGCGATTCAGCTGGGCATGGTGAAACCCGATACCGCCGCCGGCTGCGCTAGGCTCAAATAGGGCGAAGGCGCTCAGGCGCGCCGGAACCGGGCGGCGAAAAATCCGTCCAAGCCGCCCTCTCCAGCGAGATGGCAAGGCAGCGAGCGGAAATGTCCCTCGGGTGTCAGCCACTCGTCGAGCCCGCCGACTTCCGATGCGGCGATCGGCAGCGGCGAGAGCGGCGGCTCAAAGTCGGCCGCCCGGGTGACGACAGCCGGTCCTTCCTCGGGCTGCAAAGAGCAGGTGGCGTAGACCAAAACGCCGCCCGGCTTGACCATCGTAGCGGCGTGTCGAAACAGGCGCGCCTGCAGCGCGGCCAGGCGCCGAACGTCGTCGGCCGATTTGCCGAGCGCCACGTCGGGGTGGCGCCGTAGCGTGCCAGTCGCTGAACATGGCGCATCGAGCAGCACCGCATCGGCCGGTTCGGCCGGTTGCCAATTGCCGGCGTCGGCCTCGATCACCTCGGCCTCCAAGCCGAGGCGCTGCAGGTTGGCGCGGAGCCGCACCAGGCGCTGGGCGGAGCGGTCGACGGCGGTGACCTGCGCGCCGGCGGCGGCGAGGAGTGCGGTCTTGCCGCCGGGTGCGGCGCAAATGTCGATGACGCGCTTGCCCCGCACATCGCCGAGCAGCGCGCCGACCAGCCGCGCGGCGGCGTCCTGCACCCACCAGGCACCGGCATCGTATCCTGCAAGCCCCGAGACGGCGCCGGGCTGATCGAGGCGGACGGTACCGCCGGCGACGACGCGGCCGCCGAGCCGCTCGGCCCAGCCGGCGACGTCGGCCTTCGGCGTGAGATCGAGC
>JAYOXJ010000355.1:0-3377 GCA_038152725.1 Rhodospirillaceae bacterium | reverse complement strand
GGCTGGGACAGCGCCGCGCTGGTGCGCGGCCAAGACGCGTTCCATAATTTCGCCGCCACGCCGAGGCCGGCCGCCGATCTGGATCCCGACTGCGTCGCCTTCCACGGCCGCGCGACGCAGGCCATCCGCGACGTGCTCTACGCCGACGCCGCCAAGAACACGGAGAAACTGTAATGACCTCGAAGCCTATCGACATCGGCCCGCTCCGCACCTTCGTCCAGGAGATGACGCGCCTGGTCGAGCGTGCCGGCGACGATGAGCCGACGATGATCGGCGAGGGCAGCGAACATCTGGGCCGGCTGATCGCCGACGACGGCTGGCTGCCGGACGCTTTTACCAAACCGCATCCGGAGTTCTTCCAGCAGTACCTGCTCTATTGCGATCCGCTGGAACGGTTCTCGGCGGTCAGCTTCGTCTGGGGGCCGGGGCAGAAAACGCCGGTCCACGACCACACCGTCTGGGGGCTGGTCGGACAGCTGCGCGGGGCCGAACGCGAGACGCCCTACACCCGCGGCGCCGACGGCCGGTTGACCATGGGCGATCCAGCGGTGATGAAGCCGGGCCAGGTCGCCGCGGTATCGCCGACCATCGGCGACATCCACGTGGTCGCCAACGACATGCCCGACCGCGCCTCGATCTCGATCCACGTCTACGGCGCCAACATCGGTGCCGTCGCGCGCCATACATTCGATCCCGAGATCGGCGCCATGAAGGATTTCGTTTCGGGTTATTCCGCCGAGGTGGTCCCCAATCTTTGGGACCGCTCGGCCGCCGTTCGCGCCTCGTTGTAAGGCGGATTGACAGGGCGCGAATGGTGATGTATGCGTGATATATCAGATAGCCGGACCTCACCGGGCACGTCGCCCCGGTGCCGCCGGCAAGGTGCTAGAGGAGTTTATCGGCCATGATGACCGAACGACAGGCAGGCTTCCGCAGGGAATATCGCTCGCGCATTGCCGGCTGGTACAACGGCTACGTCCACATCGCGGTGATCTACACCATCGGTTTGACCGCGCTCTACATCTATTCCCAGCACATGGCCAACGTGCTGTGGTGGGAGTGGCTGACCATTCCGGCCGTCGTCGTGCTCTGTAACCTGTTCGAATGGTTCCTGCACATGCACGTCATGCACCGGCCGATAAACGTCACCGGGTTGCGCGCCATCTACGTGCGCCACACGCTCAACCACCACCAGTTCTTCACCGACAGGGAAATGCGCTTCCGCGACCAGAAGGACTGGCGCGTCACCGTGTTCCCGCCCTATGCGCTGGTCGTCTTCATCCTGATGTCGATGCCGGGCGGGCTGGTCATGGGTTATCTGATCACGCCCAACGTCGGCTGGCTGGTCATGGCGTCGACCACGTCGATGTATCTGATCTACGAGTTCATGCACTTCTGCTGCCACGTCGACGAGAACGCCTTCGTGCGCCATTGTCCATTGGTCAACACGCTGCGCCGCCACCACACCGCGCATCACAACGATCGGCTGATGATGGAGGTCAACATGAACCTGACCTTCCCGATCTCGGACTGGCTGTTCAACACCTCCGACCTCGACCGCGGGCTGTTGGGCCATCTGTTCAACGGCTATTCGACCAAGCATCTGAAGTCGAACCTGAAGCAGACCCCGGGCACGCCCTTCGAGGCCGCCTCCGGGCCGCTGCCGCAGGAGTGAGCCGGTCATGCCGAACCACATCAAGGCCATGCTGTCGGTCGTCGTGCTGATCGTCGGGGCCGGCGTGCACATGTTCGAGAAGAACGCCGGCAACGAGGACCTCAGCTGGATCGTGGCGGCCTTGGCGGTATTCATGGTGCTGGCCATGTGGATTTTCCCCGAGACCGGGAGCCGCAAGGGCAACAAGCGCTAACGTATTTCCCTGAAGACTGCGTGGGTGGTGGTGCGGTTTTCCCGCCCGCCGCCCCTTTTTTTTCCAATTGGCCGGGCGTAAGGTCGCTTTGCGGGAATTGACCGCGGCCGAATAACCAGGGGGCTACGATGACGAAAGCCAAGGGGAATGACTGGGCCGGCGTGATGCCGGCGTTGATGACCGAGTTCAAGAAGGATGGCGCGCTCGATCTGGAAGCGACCGCGCGCCACATGGAATCCTGCCTCAAAGCCGGCGTTTCCGGCTTCATCATGCTGGGCACGCTGGGCGAGAACCCGTCGCTCTATCCGGAAGAGAAGGAAAAGGTGCTGCGCATGGCGGTCGAGACCGCCGCCGGCCGCGTGCCGGTGCTCACCGGCGTCGCCGAATACACCACCGACATGGCCATCGGCACCGCTCGCATGGCCAAGAAGGCCGGCTGCGATGGGCTCATGGTGCTGCCCTGCATGGTCTACGCCCAGGACCAGCGCGAGGCCGTCGCGCACTTTCGTGCCGTCGCCGAGGCGACCGACCTGCCGGTCATGATCTACAACAACCGAGTCGGCTATAAGGTCGACGTCAGTCCGGAATCGTTCAACGAACTGGCCGACTGCGAGACCATCGTCGCGGTCAAGGAGTCGTCGCACGACAGCCGCCGCATCACGGACATGTTCAACGTCTGCGGCGACCGCTATCGCATCTTCTGCGGCGTCGACGACCTGGTGCTGGAGAACGTGCTGTTCGGTGCCGTCGGCTGGGTCTGCGGCCTGGTCAACTCGTTACCGAAAGAGGCGGTGAAGCTGTTCGAACTCGGCCGCGACGGAAAAGTCGCGGAGGCCGTGGCGCTCTATCGCTGGTTCATGCCGCTACTGCACCTCGACGTCGACAACAAGTTGGTGCAGATGATCAAGCTTGCCAACCAGATCACCGGCGAGGGTGCCGAATGGGTACGCCGACCCAGGCTCACGCTGGAGGGTGATGAGCGCAAGCGCGTCACCGCCATCGTCGAGGCGGCGATCGCCTCGCGCCCGAACCTCTAGGCCGGCATCGCCATGGCACAGGGCCGGCAACGCGCCTGCGTCATCGGCGCCGGCATCGTCGGCCTCAATGCCGCGTTCTGGCTGAACTGCGCCGGTTTCGATGTCACGCTGATCGACCGCGACCCGGCCGGCGACCGCGCGTCGCACGGCAACGCCGGCGCCATCGCCGTCGCCGAATGCCTGCCGATCCCGGAGCCGGGTATCGCCCGAAAGGTGCCGGGTTATCTGTTCGACCCCTTGGGCCCGCTTTCGATCCGCATCCGCCATCTGCCCTGGCTCTGGCCGTACTTGCGCAATTTCCTCGCCGCCGCCAAGCCGGATCGCTACCGCGCCGGTGCCGCCGCCATGGCCGTCCTGCTGAAGACCGCCATGGACGACCACGGCACGCTGCTCGCAGAAACCAAGCTCGCGCATTTGATCGCCAGGCGCGGCGGGCTCTTTGTCTACCGCTCGGAGGCATCGCGCGCCGCCG
>JAYOXJ010000354.1:0-3402 GCA_038152725.1 Rhodospirillaceae bacterium | reverse complement strand
ATGTATTACGCCTCGGCGGGGTAGGGGAAGAAACCATAGACGATGGGGTGCTCCAGTCCTCGACCAAGCGGTTTGCCTGGTTGCTGGTAAACTTGGCAACCGCAGCCTTGGCCTCCCTGGTTATCAGTATGTTTGATGCCACCATTGAACAGATGGTCGCCCTTGCGGTGCTCATGCCCATTGTCGCCTCGATGGGTGGCAATGCGGGAACGCAAACCTTAACCATTACCGTGCGGGCACTTGCGACCAAGGAACTTACCTCCTACAATACGATGAGAGCGATCCGAAAGGAATTATTGGTTGGTCTGCTCAATGGCTTACTTTTTGCCTGCCTGGCTGGCTTGATCACCATCTTTGTGTTTGGGGAGAGTGAACAATCTTCTGTTTTGCTCGGCGGTATAATTGCCGGTGCGATGGTCATCAATATGCTGGTTGCGGGGTTTTCTGGAATTGTGCTCCCCATACTGCTTAATCGTTGGGGGGTGGACCCGGCCGTCGCTTCGGGCGTATTTGTTACCACGGTTACGGATGTCGTGGGTTTCTTTGCGTTTTTGGGATTAGCTTCCCTGGTTCTTTTGTAGGCAAGAACTTCTTTTTCGAACCCGAAAAGCGATCAGTCTTTGGGGCCGAATCCCTCCGGCCAATTCCATGTAACCCCGTTCCAGTTAAGTCCAAAATCAATTTTTAACTGTTCGATAACATCCGGGGAGTAAAACATCAGATCACTCGAAAAATCCATTCTGGTACCGGTAAAAGTATCGAGAAATGTCCAGGTCGAACGGTTTGCATCCCAACGCATTTGATTGGGATGTTTTTCCAATAATGAGATGGCGATCAAGGGGATTTTGATCATCCCTTCCTCGCTTTTCTTTATGGCGAGGAGATTTAAATCGATTACCTCGTCAATTTTATCTGCATTGAAACGCAGAAGATAATCAAGGGCAAAGACCCCGGCAGGGATTGATAATATATGTAAAAATATTTTGACATAGATAAGTAATTAGTTTAAATACAAATATAAACCCAATAAAAAGCTATGATCAATAATGTCTTCTCCCTCGTTCTCATCCTCTCTGTATCTTCAACTGGATTTTGGTTCCTCACCCAAATCTGAAAACTGAATAAAGTTCACAATTAGTAATCAATAAAACTTATGCACTTATTACCTACTACAGATCAAGCTCCTCAAAATGCAGGTCTTCAAAATATCCACATTCATATTTTCAGAAGTAGTCGGAGTGCATATTTTATATATTCGAAGAAGTTGTCGATCAATTGGGATACCTTTTTAGAAAACGGTTTTATTTGTGCCTCCATGATTCGCTTGGTGGAGGTCAGTCGTGACCCCTATGGAATTGAGCGGGTGGTTCGAGATATCTCTCGGTAAAAAGAGCCTTTCAGATAGTTGGTTTTTAAGTACCTCCTTAAGGTGGGTGGGGGTAGTGCTCTAAAATTCGGGTCGACTGGATTTGAACCAGCGGCCTCTGCGTCCCGAACGCAGCACTCTACCAAGCTGAGCTACGACCCGACATCTTTAAATAATTTAAAATCCAGAATTTCCTAAGCAAGCCAATTAACCGCTATCGAAATGATTGCTCTTAATCCTTGAGCATTAAGGCAGCTGCTTCCTTTGTGCTCCTGACAAGTAAATATTGATTGCTCATGGTTGGGGTGCTCCAGCATTTACCATCCAGCACTTTCCTTCTTTCCAATTCGGTATATTTTGCGGGGTTTGCGTCGAGGGTGACAATCTCTCCCTTGTCCGATAAAACCACCAGGGTACTGCCAACCCGGATTAAATTTCCCGGACCAAAGCCTTCTTTGCTCCACTTAATGGTTCCCGTTTGTAGCTCTATGCATTGTAAAGGTGCTTTACCATATTCCTTAAAACCAAAAATGCCGTAAAGATTTCCCTGGTAGTGTAAGGGGGTGCTCCAGTGGTTCATCATTTCATTACGTTTCCTCCAAACAGGAGTGCTTTGCCAGGATCCGTTATTTCGAGACAGCTTAAACAGTCCCGCCCCTACTCCATATCCAGCTGAACAAAAAATGAAATCATTGGCGACCACTGGGGATGCCGCGGTTGAAACTTTAAAGGGAAATTCCTGTCTCCATAATTCTTTTCCATTTGCTGGAGCAAGGGAAACCATTCCCGACCGACAGAGGAAAATAATTTGGTCCTCCCCATGAATTTTCGCAAATGCGGGAGTTGTGTGGGTCAGGGTTTCGTCGCCGCTCTTCCATCTCACTTTTCCGGAATCTTGCTCCAAGCCAATAAAGCTTTGCCCGGGCCCCCCTCCACAAATAACCACAAGATCATTTACCAGTAGGGGGGAGGATGCATTTTTCCACATGATGTTCACCCCCTGATGCGCCCGGATGATATCGACCTTCCACAACAATCTGCCAGAATCGGCACTCAGGCAATGCAGAGTCATTTCTGAATCATAGACAAAAACTCGGTCATTAGCGATGGAAGGGGTGGATCTTGGCCCATCCCCACCCGAGTTATCCTTGGTGCCGGCATTTCCACCGCCATGCCCGTATGTGGCCAAGCCCAGGGATTTCCCCCAAATGATTTTACCTGACTGGAGGTCCACAGCTATGCATTTTTCCCTGAGCAATCCGTCTTCATCTTCCTCTGCCACTAAGGTGTATGCCCGATCTGAGTGAATAGTGAATGAGCTAAATCCCAAAGGGGTGGGGATTTTCCACAGAATTTTGTCCGTTGTTTGAAAGTTTTTGGCAGACCGATCTGCAAACCCGGTAGATTTATCCAACATGGGACCATGGTACTGGGGCCAATTTGCAAAGAGGGAAAGGAGAGGGAGAAAGAAGCCTAGGGGAATGATTTTTTGCATGAGTTCCTTTTTGCAGATTAACGATATCGGGCAAGTGTCAAATTACTCAACTTGAAAGAGTTGAGTGGACCGGTTAGGGAAAAGGCTTGAATGATGGAGCAAGCCTGACAATCTAGACCCTTTTTTATCTTCATGAATGTACACGAATACCAAGCAAAACAATTATTTGCAGATGCCGGAGTGGCAGTGCCCAGCGGCACGGTTGCCCAGTCTGTAGATCAAATCGACCAGGCGTTATCATCCTTCTCATCTGACCAGGCAGTCGTGGTAAAAGCCCAAATCCATGCCGGTGGTCGCGGTAAAGGTACCTTTACGAACGGTTTTAAGGGAGGGGTACATGTGGTTACCAACCTTGAGGAAGCGAAAGACAAAGCACAAAATATGCTTGGTAACATACTGGTTACCAAACAGACGGGGGAGGAGGGCAAAGAAGTTGGGACCGTTTATTTCACGGAAGCATCCGATATCGATAAAGAATTTTATCTTGCCATATTGATGGACCGGGCGACCTCAAAACCAATCGTCATTGCCTCGACTGAGG
>JAYOXJ010000353.1:0-3405 GCA_038152725.1 Rhodospirillaceae bacterium | reverse complement strand
CGGGTTCTTGATGTCGATGGACGCGCGACACGGGTTTATAATTTCCATAAAAACAGCATTGCCGCGGTGGCTGAAATGCTCGAATCATCGGGGCTGACTCATACCAACCAGTTAAACCGGCGGCATATTGTGCGGCGCTTGTCAGCCAGCAAGATTCTGCTGGCCGATCAAATCTATCCGCGGGTTGAACATAATGCGCTGATCGAGGGCAAGCCCGTTGATGACCCCCGGCTGGCGTCCTATTGGCACCGGGTTAATGGCAGCAGCTTTCAACCGACCTCGACAGCTGTCAAGTGATCAGGTGCCACGCGGCCTGTTGAAACGAAAAGCAATATTGTGGTGAAAAAGGCTGACGACTTGATGAAAATGGATTGAAATGGTCATATGAAGTCTCTTGTTTTCATCCCCGGCTTTATGCTTGATGAGACGATATGGCGGTTGGCAGAGCCGTCGTTAGCCTGTTTGGGGCGGGTTATTCATCCTAATATTTTAACTGGTAAAGATATCCCGGATATTGCCCATAAAATTTTAGCCGTCACGCCTGACAAATTCGTTCTTATTGGCTTCTCAATGGGCGGATATATTGCGCGAGAGATTTGTCGATTAGCGCCCAACCGAGTTGAAAAACTCGTATTGATTGCGACATCATCAAGGGGCTATACCGCAGCGAGGAAAGTGGTCAAAGAAACAACTTTAAAGTCTGTTGATAATTTTAGCGCACTAAGTAGAAATTCGATAAGACGGTCATTTGTCGAAACAACCCCGGGACTAGATCAGTTGATCGAGGAAATCCGGGATACAAGCAAAAGATTGGGGAAAGCAGTTTTTAGCCAGCAATTGCGTATGCCGCGTGAGAGTGACAGTACCAAATTATCGCAAATCACTTGTCCAACGCTGGTATTGGCTGGAAGATTTGACAAATTGCGCTCGGTTGAGGAGGCCGCTGAATTGGTGGCGGGTATCCCACATGCCAAAATTAAAATATTGGATACCGGCCATATGGTTCCGCTAGAGAGCCCAGATGGAATGGCAGATGCTATCACAGAATTTCTCGGTTTTGATCAGTGATTGGTTACTGCCGATATTAGTGAAATTCGATAATCGTTCTGTAGTCAAAATACGCTGATAATCTTCCCAAAATGCTCACCCTTTTGTTGATCATCAAGGGCTGTTGCGACAGCATCAAAAGCGAAAGTCTTTGTGTGGTCAATGATCGGAAAGATTTTGCTGTCTTCCAAAAATTTACAGAGACCGTTAAGCATCTCCAAACTACCCACCGTTACCCCTTGCAACCGAACATTTCGTGTGACAACGCGCGCAAGGTCAAGTTCGGATTTTATGCCGCCTAAAACGCCTATAAGGCTGATTGACCCGCTTGGTTTTACCGCTCTAATGGCGTGGTCTATGGTTGACGCACCTCCGATATCGATAATGTGGTCCACGCCGTCTGGAAACATCTCTCTGACAAGACGTTCCCAATCGGGATATTTTTTATAATTCAACGTATGGTCGGCACCAATTGTTTTGGCACGTTCAAGTTTTTGTTCCGAACCAGATAATACGATTGTTTCTGCTCCAACCGCTTTGGCTATCTGTAGCGCAAACATTGACACACCACCCGTTCCCTGGATCAGAACACTTCGTTTTGCGGTGATTTTGGCCTGAACCATGAGTGCGTTCCAAGCGGTTACTGCGGCGCAAGGTAATGTTGCCGCGTCTTGGACCAAAAAATGCTTCGGTGCCAGCGTCACCGCATTTTCTGGAATGGTGATATACTCCTGCATCATGCCATCCAAAGGCCCGCCGTGGGCCCCGCTGAAAAATCGGGATTCAAAAGTGCCGGAAAGCCAGCTTCTAGAATAGGATGGAATGACTAAATCGCCAACTTTGAACAACGTTACGTTATCCCCTGCCTCGATCACATAGCCGGCACCATCGCATAAAGGGACCAAAGGTAACTGACCGCCACGCTGACCATAACCACCGTCTACCATGACCCTGTCACGCGGGTTTATCGAAACCGCGCCGATTTGTACCAGAATTTCATCAGCTCTAGGCCGCGGTTTGGGCCGGGTGGCGCGTCTGATATTCTTTAGGCCCCACTGTCCCTCAACCTGCATTACCCGCATTATGATGCGTCCCTTCGTTTTGTTCTGATAGCCGCCAAATCTTCAGCGGACAGTCCGCATTCGGCCAAGACCTCGTCAGTGTGCGCACCAAGGCATGGTGGTTCCTTTTGAATAGGGTTCGGCATTTTATTGAACCGAATCGGTGAACCGCATAAAGTTAAATGGCCCTCCGAACTGTGTTCGATAGGTTTGAACAATTCCACTGAGCGAATATGTGGATCATTTTTGACAGCCTCGAGACCATTGACCGCGCCGACTGGAATGCCGTTGGCGTTTAGTTCTGCCAGCCAAAACGCATTGGGCTTTTTGCTAAGTTCAAAGCCAACAATCTCGTAAAGTTCGTTAATGTTTTTACTTCGCGCCGCCATCGTCGCAAACCTTGGGTCCTGCGCACATTCAGGACTTGATGTCAGCGTCCAAAAATTTTGCCATTGTTTATCGGTATAGGCCAGCACGCACAGATAGCCATCAGCGGTTTTGTATGGTCTTCTGAATTTGGATAAAGTACGAGGATATCCCAGATCAGCCTCAGGCGGATCAAACACATGACCATATTGATGTTCGGCAAAATGAAATGAAACCATAGCCTCGAACATTGGAATCTCAACATATCCGCCCATACCGGTGCGGAGCCGACTGATGTAGGCACCCAAGATGCCATTGGCGGCAATGTTGGCGGCCCCTTTATCGACAATGACTGATGGGACAAACGCGGGCGATCCATCTCTTGCCTCAAAAAGAGCGGCACCACCACTTTCGCCTTGGATTACATCGTCATAGGCTGGACGGGTTGCGTATGGCCCGGACTCCCCATAACCGTGAAGGCTGGCAAAGACCAGTTTTGGATTAAGTTTCCGCACAGTTTCTGGATCAAAGCCTATTTTGTCAATTTTTCCAGGCCGCATATTGTGAACTAATATGTCAGCGCTTTCTATGATTTTGGAGAGCGCGCGGCGCTGTAAAGGCTCTTTAAGATCAAGTACAACACTTCTTTTATTCCTGTTGAAACCGAGAAACAGGGCGCCCATACCCTTGCTTCTGGCTGGTCCGACATATCGCAATGTATCGCCATTTATCGACTCAATTTTTATCACGTCAGCGCCAAAGTCTCCCAGTATTTGGGTGGTGTAAGGGCCAAATACGGTTGTCGTCAAATCGACAACACGGACACCTGATAACGGTAGATATTGATTTTCCATTTAACACTCACACAAGCCCAGGACGATCTAACCAAATGTTGCTGTTAAAATGAAGATCGTTTTCAAAAAAAATAGAG
>JAYOXJ010000352.1:0-3407 GCA_038152725.1 Rhodospirillaceae bacterium | reverse complement strand
CTTGGCCTGCAACTGGACCGGATGGCCGGTGGTCTGGGTCGAAGTGTGGATGTCGGCCAGCGTTTCCAGCATGGCCGTAAGATCGACGTCGCCGGTCTCGGCGCGCGACAGTTCGGCATCCAGGCGCGACGCATCCGAGATGTCGCTGATCAGGCGGTCGAGCCGGGTGACGTCCTCCTGGATGATGACCATCAGCTTGCGCTGCTGTTTCGGATCCTTGAGCCGCGCCGTGGTCTCGACCGCGCTCCTGAGAGAGGTCAGCGGGTTCTTGATCTCGTGCGCGACGTCGGCGGCGAAGCTTTCGATGGCATCCATGCGGAGCCAAAGTGCTTCCGTCATATCCTTGAGCGAGCCTGCGAGTTCGCCGATCTCGTCGTTGCGCCTGGCCATGTCGGGAATCTTGTGGCGCCGGGAGTGGTCGCGGCGCACGCGCTCCGCCGCCGCCGCGAGCTGGCGGATCGGGCGCGCGATGGAGCCGGCAAGATAGATAGAGAGCAGCACCGTGATCAACAGTGTCACGGAGAACACCTTGAGGATATCGCGCCGGGTCTCGAACACGGCGGCATCGATGGCGTCCGAATCCTTGGTCAGCAGCAGCGCGCCGAGGACCTGCTTGTAGCGCTGCACCGGCACGGCGACGCCGAGCATCAGACGGTCGCGGTTGAGCGTGCGCACGATCTTGACGTAGCGGCCGCCGAGCGCGGCGACCACTTCCGGATAGTCGCGGCCATGCTGGCGGGCGAGTTCCAGGTAGGGCGGGTAATTGGGCGCGCCGAACAGCTTCCCGGTGACGTGGTCGAACATTTCGAGGCCGCGCCCGAGCAGGCCCTCGGATTGGTCCGGCGGCGGCAGTTCGCGGATAAGGATCGACCCGCCGGCGCCCGACAGCCGGCGCGAATCGGCCAGAAGCAGGCCCTGCGAATTGAACAGCCGGGCGCGCGTGCCGGTGGTCTTGACCATGCGCCGGACCATCTGGTTGGTGATGTCGGAGACATTGTATTGACCGGTGCCGGTGTCGTTGCTCGGCGCTTCACTGAGCGCGACGGCGAACATTTCGGCCTGGGTCGACAGCGCCGAGAGCTCGGCCTCGATCAGGTTGTCCTTGTATTCACCGAGATAGAGGATGCCGGCGACGAGAAGGCCGAGCGCCAGCATGTTGATGGCGAGAATCCGCCGGGTGATCGGCGAGATCAGCCGTTCGCGTCGGCGCGTCGGCGCCCCGTCGTTCTGGCCCTTGCTCACCTGTACCTACCCGTCCTGGCGGCGCCGAGACCGCTGCCGGCGCTATTGCACGCGGTAACGATAACCCACCCCGTAGAGGGTTTCGATCTCCTGGAAGTCATCGTCGACGGCTTTGAACTTGCGCCGCAGCCGCTTGACGTGGCTGTCGATGGTGCGGTCGTCGACGTAGATGTGCTCGCCGTAGGCGGCGTCGATCAACTGGTCGCGGTTCTTGACGTGGCCGGGCCGGCGCGCCAGCGCCTCGACCAAAAGGAACTCGGTCACTGTCAGGTTGATCTCCTGGCCCTTCCAGGTGCAGAGGTGGCGCGACGGATCGAGCACCAGTTCGCCGCGGCGCAGGATCTTCTCGTCGGCGTCCTCCTGGTTGGCGGCCTCGTGGCGCCGGAGTACGGCGCGGATGCGTTCCAGCAACAGGCGCTGGGAGAAAGGTTTCTTGATGTAGTCGTCGGCGCCGAGCCTGAGCCCCATGATCTCGTCGACCTCGTCGTCCTTGGAGGTGAGGAAGATCACCGGCAGGGCGTCGCGCTGGCGCAGCGCGCTCAGCAGTTCCATGCCGTCCATGCGCGGCATCTTGATGTCGAGAATGGCGAGATCGACCGGGCGGGTGCCGATGCCGCTCAGGGCGGCCTCGCCGTCGGGATAGGTGTCGACGGCATAGCCCTCGTCCACGAGGGCGGCGGAGAGGGAAGCGAGAATGTTCTGGTCGTCGTCGACCAGGGCGATGGTGTGCGGCATGACGGTCCTCGTCGGTTCTACTGCTAGGTTGAGCGGTGCCGAACCTAAGTACCCAATGTGGCGAAATTATAGCCCCATTACGGCAATTCGATCATCCCCGATTGACCGTCATGTGGCGTCCACATAAGATAGTCACATGACGGCGCCCCCACAAAGGCGATAGAGCCTGGGGCTTAAAAGGGAACATGGAGGAAGCGGACCCAATTAGGGCGTTCCCCACCATGGCTGCCCCCGCAACTGTTTGCGGTGAGCAGGGTTCAATTCAGCCACTGGCCAAGTGATGGCCGGGAAGGCGGGACCCTCGCGATGAACCGCAAAGCCAGGAGACCTACCGTCGGATGTGGACACGGATTCCCCGTGCCGCATTTCGCAACTGTTCCGTAACGGAGGGTTATGGCCATGATCAAAGAAACCACCAAACCGCAGAACCAAGCGGCCGTCGAACGCACCACCAGCCGGATGCCTGCCATCCTGGCGCTGGTGTTCGGCGCTTTCATCGTATTGGGTGCCGGATTCTCGCATTCCAGCACCATTCACGACGCCGCGCACGACGTCCGTCACGCCTTCGCCTTCCCCTGCCACTAGGGAGGCCTTCATGCAGAGAATCGTAATGGCGGCGCTCCTCGCTGGGGCCCTGAGCGGTATTGCTGCGTTCGCATTGCACATCTGGCAGACCACGCCGCTGATCCTGCACGCCGAGGTCTACGAGGCCGGCCAGCCGGCACCGGCCGGCGGCCACAGCCACGGCCACAGCCACGGCGCGGCGCAGCCCCACAGCCACGCCGCCCCGGCGGTTGCGGCCAATGCGGGGCCGCAGAAGATCTCCGACGACCCGGCGCGCCATGCCCTGACCTTGGGCGCCGACCTCGTCGCGGCCATCGGTTTCGCGTTTCTGCTGGTCGGCGCCATGGCCTTGAGCGGTCGCGCCGTCGACTGGCAGCGCGGCATCGTCTGGGGGCTTTGCGGATACGCCGCGTTCTACGTGGCGCCGTCGCTCGGCTTGGCACCGGAGCTGCCCGGCATGGTGGCGGCCGAACTCGCCGCCCGCCAGACTTGGTGGCTGGCCACGGCCGTGGCCGCGATCGTGGCGCTCGGGCTGATCTTCTTCGCGCCCGGCGCACTCTGGAAAGCGGTGGCGGCACTGCTTCTGGTCGCGCCGCAAGCCTTCGGCGCACCCCATCCGGTGATGGAGGCGGGCAACGTGCCGGCCGAACTCGCCGCCCAGTTCGCGACCGCCTCGCTGGTCGTGACCGGGCTGTTTTGGATGGTGCTGGGCGGTCTCGGGGGGTATTTTTACCAGCGGTTCGCGCCCACCGCCTGACCCGACGGGTAAGGCGCCATGACGCGGACCGGTCACAACGACCAGGAGCCCCGTCATGGCGCTGACCCGTGCTGAACTCGGTCTAGCCGTTCGTCATTTGATGCGGTCC
>JAYOXJ010000351.1:0-3432 GCA_038152725.1 Rhodospirillaceae bacterium | reverse complement strand
AACGACCTTTATTCATATACATATCAACGTATCATGATGCGTTGATGCGTTCAAGTAATAAGCGTGGACTTAGTTGCGGTTGCGGGCACTGAGGTTGAGGTTGTTGATTGCCTTTAAATAGCGTGCAACCCTCGGTTGAGGTGCAAGGTTCTGGGCTCGTTCAAGCAGATCGGATGCTTGTTGGTAATCTTTTGCCCCAACGAGCATACGGGCATGTTCAACCAAGGCCTCCACCTGGAAGTCTGCAAGTTTTGCCGCCCGTTCAAAGCGAATGGCTGCTTTGGCGTAGTCCATTTCATCAGTTGCTAATTTTGCAGAGAGTAGCAAAGCCTCCCCATCCAGGGGTTGTTTTTGGATTAATTGCTCAAGTATTTCAGCCGCTTCCTTCCGCTTTCCGGTGGCGATCCGCACTTCTGCCTGGAGCATGCGGATTTCCCGCTCATCCGCATCGGAATATCCCTTTCCGAAAGTTTTTTCGATTTGTTCCAAATACCTGAACCCTGCACCGTATGATCCCCGGTTGATGAGAATCTTCGCGGTTCTGGCGTAACGGGACAGGCTGAGCTTTTCTTTCTTGGCGAGGGCTTCCTGGTAGCACAAGAGGGACCGTTCCAGCAGACCAAGGTTGTGGTAGAGATCACCCAGGGAAAGAGTTCCCGCAGTATCGAGCTGGTTCATCCTTTTGAGGGTCTCAAGTGCCACCACCGCATCTTCATCCCTGCCAAGCCCCTGGAGGGCCGAGACACGGGCTTTATGGCAAAATAAATCATTGGGCTTGGATTCAAGCAATTCATCCAAGAGGGCGAGAGCCTCGGCAAAACGGTTGGTCGTAAGCAGGCAGTTAACGAGCCCATTGCGGGCATCAATACTTTCGGGATGAAGCAGAATAGCCATCCGGTAGGCATTTTCAGCCGAAACTACGCGTCCGAGAGACAAGTGACAATATCCCAGGGCAACATAGCTGATCCCGTCGGCTTCCCCAAGACTGATCGCCCGGGCGAGGTTTTGAGCAGCGTCCTTGAGTTTGCCCAGGCTCAGTTGAACGAACCCTAGATTCTTGCGTGCTCGTAAAAAGGAGGGGAATTTTTTAAGTGCCTTTTGGTAAGTCTCCTCAGATTTAGTGAGCCTGCCCAACTGATAATACATCGTGCCGAGTGCGAAATCGAGGGCAGCACTGGATTTGCTTTCGATCTTGGTTTCGAGGTATGAAACCGCTTCTTCGAGCTGATTTTCGGCCTTCGCCACCACTTCGCGCAAGATAAACTGTTCGGCCTTATCGATTCTGGGCTCCACCTCGCTACGGAATCCATAATCTCCCATAAAACCCCGCACAAATGCGGGATCGTTCCAAAAGCCCTGCGTTAGTTCAGGGAGGGGAGCCTTGGCCCAGATCAAGAGCGGAAAGGAGGCAATCCACAAAGAGAGACGGAAAGGTATCTTCATTTAAGCATGGAAAAGCGCACGGGCAGGTAGAACTCGACCTTGACCGGTTTGCCGTTGCGGGTTGGAGCCTCATAGATAGAACCTTCCGCCGCATGGTGAGAGGGTTCAACAAAATCCGGATGGGTCGCGGAAACGGTTTCGAGTACCTTTACCCGTCCGCTCTCGTTGATTTGTACAAGTAGCTTCACTTCACCTTCCAGTCCTTTGCGGCGCAGATGGGAAGGGTAAACCAGGCTTCCACGCGTGATGACCCCCGGGTTGCGGTCCAATTCATGCATGGAAAAGACGAGCTCCGAGGCAAAGCCGGTGGGTGCGGGATTGAATGAGGCCAGAGAAAACGCAGCCTGGAAATCTCCCGGCCCGACTTCGAGGGTGGTGGCACTTGGCTGGTTGAGAAATTCGATAGGGGGAGTTTCCAAAAGGGGGGCGGGCAGATCGAGCTTTTTTACCACCTCTTTTTCCATTTCGGTTTTCGGAGGCGGTGGTGGCGTGTAGGTAGCAATTTCCACGGGTCTGACAATCCATTCCTCCGGACGGATGAATTCGGAAAGCGGAAGCAGGCAAAAGAGACCAAACGAGGTAAGCAGGGCAAGGCCGAGACTCTTAACACGCAAATTGGGCAGTGGTTCAGTTTCCACTCCCGGTGTCCAGTCAAGGTTGCCGCTTTCTCTCATTGGGTAAGGGGGCTGAGTTTTACTGCCTGTGCTCCGCCCAGCATCGCCTGGTCCATAACCTGGGTAGCCATTCCTGCTCGTGCGCCTGGGGACACCCTGACCAAGACCGAGGGTTTCTTTTCGGAAGCCCGGCTACGCACCAGCGGGGCAACCTGTTCCAGTCCAATAACCATACCGTCCTGCAATAACTGTCCGGACGAAGGAAGGTCAAAGGCTAAGGGGTCCTCCAGATTGGCCGAAGATGTGGCCGTATCCTTGTGCTTGGGGGTTATTCCCACTTCATTGACAAAGGAGGTAGCCACGATGAAAAAGATGAGCAGGATGAAAACCAGGTCAATCAGGGGAGAGACATTAATTTCGGTGCCTTCCGGCTCCGTTGAAAGCCTTCTCCTCATGCCCTTGGCTTGCGGGTGGCAATGGAAACTTCGCTTGCTTTCTTGCGTGCCTCCGCAACCATTTTGGCAAGCACCGATGCATCCGCCCATTGATCAACCTGAATGACCACCGGTTTGCCGCTATCCCTGCTTGCCTGTTCGACGAGGCCGGGAATCTCTTCCATTTGTACGGTGGACCCTGCGTATTTGATTTCGTTTTCTCCGGACAGGGCAAAGATGACCGCATTTTTTTGAAGTGCTTTTCCGGTTACCGCCAGAGGGCGGGTAACTTCGATTCCGGGCAGGGTTACAAAAGTTGCCGAGACAATAAAGAAGATGAGTAGAATAAAAACCACATCAATCAAGGGGGAAACATTGATCGAATCGGTTTCAGAAGATTCAATGATTCTTGCTCTGCCTCTCATCGGGTTAGGGGTAAGGGGTTGGCGACTTGGCGCAAAGAAAGGCTCTCCAAACGGTTGATGCACTGGAGCCAGTCCTTTTTCCTGCGATTGAGCAGATGGATGATGGCAATCGCGGGTATGGCAATCAACAAACCGGCCTGGGTGGTCACCAAAGCTTGGGAGATTCCTCCCGCGACCAGATCCATCTTGTAACTGTCCTGCATGCTCAATCCGTTGAAGGTTTGCAACATTCCTGAAACAGTACCGAGCAATCCGATGAGCGGGGCAGATGTTGCCAATACCAAAAGAAAACGCAGCCTGCGGTTGAGGTAGGAGGATTCCCCGGTCCTGACCTGATCAAACCTTCTTTGTGTTTCCTTCCGGTCTCCATGATCCGCCAGGCAGTAACGGATGATCCGGTCCACCCGGCCGCCCCCCTTGAATGCCCCCCAACGCTCACGGGGAAATGCCCGGAGGTCAGCGGGGATGACCGCCCTTAAACGTAGCCAAAGATCAAAGGATAAATAATAGAGATAC
>JAYOXJ010000350.1:0-3433 GCA_038152725.1 Rhodospirillaceae bacterium | reverse complement strand
CGGCTCATCACGCCGGTGCCGCGGGTCTCGGTCAGGAACTCGCCGTGGTAGCCGATCAGCCCGCGCGCCGGTGCGACGAACGTAACCCGCACCTTGCCGCCGCCCGACGGGCGCATGTCGGTCATGCGGCCCTTGCGCACGCTCATCGCCTCGACGACGATGCCGGAGAATTCCTCGTCGACGTCGATCTGCACTTCTTCCATCGGCTCTTCGCGCTGGCCGTTCTCGAGTTCGCGCATCAGCACGCGCGGCCGCGAGATCGAAAGCTCGAAGCCCTCGCGCCGCATCTGCTCGATCAACACGCCCAGCTGCAATTCGCCGCGCCCGGCGACCTCGAAGGCGTCCTTGTCGGCGGTCTCGGTGACGCGGATGGCGACGTTGCCCTCGGCCTCGCGCATAAGACGGTCGCGGATGACGCGCGACGTCACCTTAGCGCCGTCGGTGCCGGCGAGCGGCGAATCGTTGATGGCGAAGGTCATCGCCAGCGTCGGCGGATCGACCGGATCGGCGGCCAAGGCATCTTCCACTTCCGGATCGCAGAGCGTGTCGGCGACGGTCGCTTCCGTGCAGCCGGCGACGGCGACGATGTCGCCGGCGTGAGCGGTGTCGATGGCGTCGCGCTTCAAGCCCCGGAAGCCGAGCAACTTGGTGACGCGCGTCGTCTCCAGCAGTTCGCCGGAACGATCCAGCGCCTTGATGGTCATGCCCGGCCGCACCGTGCCGGTCTCGATCCGTCCGGTCAGCACCCGGCCCAAGTAGGGATCGGCTTCGAGCGTGGTCACCAGCATGGAGAACGGTGCCTTCGGGTCGACCTCGACACCTTCCAAGGGTGCCGGCACGTGGCGGATGATGGTCTCGAAGATGATTTCCATGCCGCCGTCCGGCTTGACGTCGCCGGGCTCGGCCGCGGCGCCGCCCTGCTTGGCGGAAGCGAAGATGGTCGGGAAATCGAGCTGGCCTTCGTCGGCGTCGAGCGCGGAGAACAGGTCGAACACCTCGTTCTGCACCTCGTAAGCGCGCTGCTCGGGCTTGTCGACCTTGTTGATGACGACGATCGGACGCAGCCCAAGTTTCAGCGCCTTGGCGGTAACGAACTTGGTCTGCGGCATCGGCCCTTCGGCGGCATCGACCAGAAGCAGCACGCCGTCGACCATGCCGAGGATGCGTTCGACCTCGCCGCCGAAGTCGGCGTGGCCCGGCGTGTCGACGATGTTGATGCGGGTGTCCTTCCAGGCGACCGAGGTGCACTTGGCGAGGATGGTGATGCCGCGCTCGCGCTCCAACTCGTTCGAGTCCATGGCGCGTTCGGCCACCTGTTGGTTCTCACGGAAGGCGCCGGACTGGCGCAGCAGGACGTCGACCAGCGTGGTCTTGCCATGGTCGACGTGAGCGATGATCGCGATATTGCGGAGTTGCATTTTTTTCTCTTGTTTCAGGCGTTGCCCAGTTTGGCTTGGACAAGTTCCTTCAAGGGCCGGTCGGGACGCGCACCCAGGTGCTGGATCACCTCGCCGGCGGCGACGTTGCCGATATGCGCGCATCGCGCCATCGCGTCGCCCTTGGAAAGGCCGTAGAGGAAGCCGGCGGCGTAGGCGTCGCCGGCACCGGTGGTATCGACCAGGCGCGCCACCGGGTCGGCGTCGACCACGTGCACCTCGTCGCCCGCCAAAACGACCGAGCCCTTGGGCCCGCGCGTCAGCGCGACAATGTCGCAGTGCCCGCGCACGGCCTGCAGTGCGGCGTCGAATTCCTTGGCCTGATAGAGCGAGATGATCTCGTCCTCGTTGGCGAACAGGATGTCGACGTGGCCGGCGATGAGCTCAAGAAAGTCGCCGCGGTGGCGCTCGACGCAGAAGGCATCCGACAAACTCAGCGAGACCTTGCGGCCCTTGGCGTGCGCGATGGCGGCGGCCTTGAGGAAGGCCTCCTTGGCCGCCGGCGGATCCCAGAGATAGCCTTCGAGATACGTCACGGCGGCGGCGCCGACCATGTTCTCGTCGATGTCGTCGGGGCCGAGCTCGACACAGGCACCCAGATAAGTCTGCATGGTGCGCTCGGCGTCGGGCGAGACGAGGACGAGGCTGGTCGCGGTCGGCGCGCCGTCGGTCGCCGGCTTGGTCTCGAAGGCGATGCCGAGTGCGGTGATGTCGTGGCGGAAGACGCCGCCCAGCTGGTCGTCGGCGACCTTGCCGATGAAGGCGCCGCGTCCGCCCAGCGATGCCAGCCCCGCGATGGTGTTGGCGGCGGAGCCGCCGGAGCATTCCACCGCCGGCCCGACTTTCGAATAGAGTTCGGCGGCGCGCTCGGCATCGACCAGCGCCATGGCGCCCTTGTCGAGCCCGTGGGCTTTCAGGAATTCGTCTTCGGCATGGGCGAGGATATCGACGATGGCATTGCCGATGCCGAGGACGTCGTAGGCTGCGCTGGTCACGGGAAATCACTCCTGAATCTCGGGCGGGATTGATGCCCCGGCCGGAAGCGCGCGCAGTATAGCGGCGGATTCGGCGCGGGCAAGGGAGGTGCGGGCCGGCCCAAGGGCCCGTGCTCCATGCCGCCGCCCCTGGAGCGGCTCGCGTTTAAGGGGTATTGAGGATCATCATGCCCCGCGAACTGATGGAACCCGCCAACGACGCCGAGAAGCTGCTGCTGGAGTGTGCCCAAAAGGGCGAGCCGGCGTACGTTGCGAACTTTGACGATAAGACCGTGCGCGCGGAGTTTTTACGCGACATTTGTGTGCGAGCAGGCGACTACGAACTCCATGAAAAGGGGGTTCAGCTCTTAGGTGCGGATATCGACGGCGCATTAGATTTCGAGGCGGCAACCCTACTCCGACCGCTCTGGCTGTTTGAGTGTGTACTGAAGGCTGGACTTATGCTGCGAGATGCCGAGACCCGCAGCCTCGGCTTTCCTTCGTGCATCATCGCCGGCATTTCGGGTGACCGCCTGCGGGTAAAGGGCACTCTTTCCTTGTCAGATGCCGCCGTCTCCGGCGAAACGCGACCCTTAGGCGCTGACATTGAGGGCGATCTGGTTTGCTCCAACGCCGGGTTTTGTAATTTGGACAGCGAGAAGGCGTTCAGCGCCGACGGCATCAGAATAGGTGGAAGTCTGTTTATGCGGGATACTACTGCAGTGGGTGAAACGCGGCTCTTGGGTGCCGACATTGGGGCTAACGTCAATTGCTTAGACGCCCTTTTGTTGAACCCTGAGGGTGACGCATTCACCGCAGACCGTATCAGGGTTGGCGGAAGCGTATTCCTGGCAAACGTCTCGGCAATTGGTGAAACTTGGCTAGTGGGCGCATGTATCGAGGGTAATCTAGATTGTGCGGGTGCAACCTTCGATAACCCAGGTGGAAATGCATTTTGTGCACAGCGCTTGGCGGCGCCAAGGAATCCGCCGGCCTGGACGCGGCCCGCGCCATTCGCGAGGG
>JAYOXJ010000349.1:2839-3455 GCA_038152725.1 Rhodospirillaceae bacterium | reverse complement strand
GCTCTATGGGGCGGCGATCTCGCTGGGCGTACAGATGAAGGACACCGGTGCGGCCCAATGGGTGGCCCATAATTTCCTAGGTGCGCTCAGCGTGCTCGGCGCGGAGGCGGGAGTCGGTCTATGGGCCGCCGTTTCGGCGCTCACCACCTTCGTCACCAACACCATGTCGAACGGGGCCGCCGTCGCCGTGCTCGGCCCGATCGTCCTCAATATGGCGTCCGAAGCCGGCGAAAGCCCGATCGCCATCGGTTACATCACGGCAATTTCCTCGGCTTTCGCCTATCTCACCGTGGTCGGCACGCCGGCCTGCACCATCGTCTATGCGTCGGGATACCTGAAAACTACGGATTTCCTGCGCGTTGGCTGGCGGATGTGCGTCATGTCCATAACTATCATGATGCTCTGCGCATATTTCTACTGGCCCATCATAGGGACATGAGGGTTATAATACCTTCTAGGCGTGCGCTTCTGGCGACGGGGCGCTGTTGGAGGTGCGCTTGAACTCGGACGACGATAGCTATCGCGAGGAATTGCAGCGCGTGCACGACGCACGGCGCGACCGTTTCCGCATACTCGTTTGCATCGACGGGTCCGACGAAGGGTATCTCGGACTAAA
>JAYOXJ010000349.1:0-2829 GCA_038152725.1 Rhodospirillaceae bacterium | reverse complement strand
CTCTACGTCCGTCCGGTCGACCAAGGGCTGCATTCCGGCGGCCTGCAGGTTCGTGTCGCGCGTGAAAACATGCTCAGTTGGGGCCTCGAACTGCCAGGCATACGCCGTCTCAGGAAAGGCCTAGAACTGCTTGTCGCCAATGAAGAATTGACGGCTGAGTGGGAAGTGCAAACCTCGCATACGACGGTCGACGGCGATCCGCTCGGTGACAACAAGATCGAGTATCGCCACCCGAGCGGCCGCAGCATCGTACTCAAGCTCAAGGTCGCGTCGGATGCCGCCAGCGGCATTCTCGACCAGTACGAACTCGGCCCCTACAACCTCATCATCCTAGGCTCCGCCAAACGTGGCCGCAGCCGGCTCCGCGCCACGCTTACGCCAAGCGTCTCGGAGAAGGTGGCCTATCACGCGCCCTGTTCGGTACTGCTGGTCCGCGATTTGGTTGCCGGCCAAGGTCATCTGGTCTGCGTCGACGGATCGGATTTCTCGAAAAACGTGGCGATCCAGGAGGCCGTTCTTGCGGCGCGTTTCCCGGATCCGAATCTTTCCGCCATTTGCGTGGCCGAAAACGACGAGGGCGTGCCCGAGGCCGAACGCATCGTCGGCGAAATCGCAGAAATGCTTAATCGCGAACTCGGCTTCAGCCTTGAGGGCACCTATGTGCGGATCGGCGATCCGGTCGAACAGATCATCGATGCCGGGCGCGAATACTCCGTCATCGTGCTGGGAGATTCCGGTAAAGGCACCATGAACCGGATTCTCGGTGGCGGCGTATCAACCGACGTCATGCGCCTTGCGCACAATTCGGTCATGATCATGCGCTGAAATCCGGCCCGCTTGCCGCCGTCCTAGCCGTCCGGGGACTACCAAAGGGCCCCCGTAAAAGGGTATTATTTGATTCGCCCCTTGCCGGGACCTCGAATTTGCGGCGCTCTTCAAATCACGCAAATAGGCGTTTGCGCCGTCGACGCTTGAAGAAGGTAATGCATTGCGACGGCTGCTGTTCGCCATCCCCATCGTTCTGGTTTGCGCCGCGCTGACCGTCGTTTTCGGCCCAGCCGTTTTGCCGCAGGCGACGACGAACAGAATCGCGGCGGCCCTCATTGAGCAGGTGTTGGACCATCCGGTTGCGGTTTCCGGTCAATCCGAACTGACATTGTTCCCGACCTTTCGGTTGATGGCGCACAATGTCAGCGCAAAAGTCGCCGCACGTGGCGGCAAGGATACACCGGCGCTTTTCGATATCGGCATATTGACCGTCGAAGCCGATTCCACGGCGCTGCTCTACAACCGTGTGCGGATCGATCGGGTCAAAATCGAGAGTCCGGTACTGCGTTTTCACGTCGATGCGGACGGCACAGCCAATTGGCGCCGGAATGACGTCGCGAAGGAGCCCCAGACCGCACCAAACCTCGACCGCGATTGGGGATGGTGGGACCAGTTCGATGTCGGACAGGTCGAACTCCTGGATGGGCGGTTGCTTTGGGTCGACAGGGTCCGCGGCTGGCGGCTGGAGGCGAACAAGATCGGTCTGCAGTCGTCGAAGCCGCTCAATACCACGTCGGGACCCGGCTTCGCGCTTGCCGGCAACGCCACCGTGAACGGCGAGCCGCTGACTTTGCGCCTGGAAACCGGTGCGATCTCGAAAGCCTTGGCTGGCGTGCGGTTTCCACTGGTCGCAGAAATCACCGGCGCACCAATATCGTTTCGCTATCAGGGCGCCGCCGCCAAACGCCAGGTGTTCTTCAGCGACGGATCGATCAAGCTGGAAATCCCCGATCTGAAGCAATTCCAGCGCTGGCTCGGTGGCGGGGACGCAATCCGTGCCGCCGGCGGACGGCTTGATCTGGCAGCACGCCTGGAGGTCGGCGGCGACGGTGTGACACTTCGGAGCATCAGCCTCGATTGGCCGGGCGGCAAGGGCACGGGTGCTGCGGATACCCAATTGCGCCGCGACGGTACCTTGGCGTTGGATGGCGATTTTCACCTGGATACGCTGGATATCGGTGCATTCGGCGGTGAGGCCGTGCTTGCCGCCGTTACCGCTTTCCTACCCGAGAGACTGGTCGGTAAGGTCAATCTCGATTGGCGCGGCTTTCGACGGTTCACGCTCAAGGGTGGGCCGGGGCGTGGAGTCTTGACCTTCTCTGCCGGCCCAGAACGCTGGTCAGTCGCGGCTGAAAGCGACCAATTCTATGGCGGACGGGCGAGCGCTAAGATTCGCTGGGGCACCGCCGAAGGCATGGCCTCGCTCAGGACCGAGATATCGCTTTCCCGGATCGAAGCTGGGCCATTGCTGAAGGATTTGGCCAATCAGGAGGCCTTGTCGGGACGTGCCGACGTCCGCTTCGATCTGTTTTCGGTCGACGGCAATCCACGTCAGTTGACTGCGGCGCTGGCCGGCGAGGGCCGGTTCAACGTGATCAACGGAACGCTCACCGACCCGGGACTGATCCGCCAGCTCGGTTCCAGCGACAAACCGGTAAAGTTTGCGCAGATGCTGGGCAGCTTCAAAGTCGGGCAGGGGATCGTACGAACCAACGATCTGCTGTTGCGTAGTGCCGATATTAGCCTGCTCGGCACCGGTGCGCTTGACCTCGTAAAGGGTTACGTCGACATCGATATGCGGTCAGTTTCGCGCAAAGGCAAAGGCCCCGGCGCCAAGCCGGAAATCAAGCCGTTTCGCATCGAGGGGCCGATTTCGGCATTCGGCACGGCGCGAAAATAGCCAGCCTCCCAGCCGTCCCTGCGACAATAGACGAGTTCGCTTTCCTCGTCGTTTCCGGCGATGACGATCTCGCCGGAATCGGCCAAGGCCTTGGCGACGGA
>JAYOXJ010000348.1:2896-3470 GCA_038152725.1 Rhodospirillaceae bacterium | reverse complement strand
TCCGGTTGCGCGCCGACGTGCCGTTCGGCGCTTTTCTCTCGGGCGGTATCGATTCCTCGACGGTCGTCGGGCTCGCCGGCGATCACCTCGACGGCCGCCTCAAGACGTTCACCATTTCGTTCCCCGACAAGAGATTCGACGAAAGTGAATTCGCCCAATTTGCCGCCGACCGTTTTGGCACCGACCATTACTGCAAGGAAGTAAACGTCTCGGTATTGGAAGAATGGCCGAGCGCCGTCTACTTCAGCGACCAGCCGCATGGCGACTCGTCATTCATTCCGATGCGGAGCGTTTCGAACTTCGCCGCCCAACACGTGAAAATGGTTTTGACCGGCGACGGCGGCGACGAACTTCACGCTGGCTACAACAAATATCTTTCGCTTTCCCGGACGCCGGGCTTCTTGGAAGGCGATCCGCATACGCTGTCCACCGCCTGGATCGAAAATCTGGAAATCCTGTCCCGCGAAGAACAGAGCGAAATGCTCACACCGGAGTTTTGCAACACGGTCAGGCATGTGAACGCAAGCGACCTGGCGCTCGACGCGCTCGAAAACTGCTCCCGCATGGATTCGCT
>JAYOXJ010000348.1:0-2886 GCA_038152725.1 Rhodospirillaceae bacterium | reverse complement strand
CCTGCTACCGGGCAACAACCTGGTGAAGCCGGACCGGATGGCCATGGCCGAAGGTCTGGAAGCTCGGTCCCCGTTTCTCGATTTCAATTTCGTCCGCACCTCTTTCGATATGCCTGGCGCACTCAAGCTTCGCGATGGTCAGACGAAATACCTGTTGAAGCGGGCCGTCCGGAAATTGCTGGGCGATTGCCTCGTCGACCGGCAAAAGCAGCAATTCACCATGCCGATCGGCGACTGGTTCCGATCCGACCAAACCGGCCTGCTTCGCCGCTTGCTACTCGGCAACCGCACCACCGACCGGGGCATATTCAATCGTGGCAGCGTTGAGCGGAAGATCGAGGAACACTTGTCCCACCAAAAAAACCACACCCGCCTGCTGCGATCGCTGGTCGCCTTGGAACTGTGGCACAGGACCTTCATCGATGCGTTGTGGACCTCGCCGCCGACAATGTCGGAGTTGTGCCCGTGACCGTGTCCGAGAATTGGTGTCTGCGTAAATGGTGATCACGAATCCAAAGCGGGTGGTGGTACTTGGAACCGGCAGCGCTGCGCACTATGTCATCGACATCTGCCATGACCTCGGCATCGAACTGGTTGGATTCGTCGATCAAAACAGGACATCCGGGGAGATGCTCCACGGCATTCCCGTTCTCGGCGGACTCGATGTGCTCGACGACGGCCAGTTGCGCGAGACCGCCTGGTTCGCCATCGCCGTTGGCGACAACGCGGCGCGGCGCCGCCTGATCTCGCAGATCCGCGCGAAAGGATGCCGTCCGGGAACCTTGATACACCCGAGCTGCGTCATTTCGCCGCATGCCTCGATCGGCGTGGGCGTCATCCTGAACCCGTTTACCAGCGTACGGATCGGCGCCAAGATCGGCGACTTCGTCCTGTGCGAAGGGCACACGAGGATTGGCTACCGCAACCGGGTCGGCGACAATACGGTAATCGCCGCGGGAGTGGTGCTGAGCGCCGATTCCGACATCGGTGCCGATTGCTTCATTGGTGCGGGCGTCAACATCCTGCCGCGGACCTCGGTCGGCGACCGCTGTCTCGTTGGCGCCGGCGCCTTGGTAAACAAGAATATTCCCGACGATACCCTCGCCTACGGCACACCGGCCAAGCCGCGCGGCCAGTCGGGAATTCTAGAGGTGGTGCCGTAATGGTACAAGACGGTTCCGATATCATGCGCATTGGCTTCTTCGGCGGCGGTAGCCAGGCTCTCGCGACGATTTCAGCGCTGGCAGCGCGCCCGGATTTCGAAATTGCGTTCATTCATCCGCGGGATGCGGGCGACACCGATCTCCGCGCCTTGGCCGACGCGCGCGACATTGACCTGATGCCTGTGAGGGACATCAATGCACCCGACGGGCTTGGGTACGTACAGAGTAAATCGATCGACCTCATTCTCAGCATCAACTGCAAGCGGCTATTCAAGCGGCCGCTCTTGCAAATTCCGCGATTCGGCGCCGTCAACGTGCACAACGGGTTGCTGCCCCGGCAGCGCGGTGGCGGTGGCGCCTACGTCGGGATCATCAACCACGAGCCCTGCGGCATGACCATCCATTTCATCGATGACGGCATCGATACCGGCGACATTATCGCACAGCATGTCGTCAATACGCACCCCGACATCACCATGGGGGAACTTCAGCAGCAGATTCTCGATATCACGCCGAATGCCGTTCTCGACGCCCTGGTCCAGGTCAAACGAGGCTCCGTCGTGGCCAAGCCACAGCGCGACGCTCCCTACTATTACGTTCCGAAAAAGCCCGAGTGGGACGAATTCATCGACTGGTCCCTGCCGACATCCGAAATCCTCGATCGTATCCGCGCCCGGACGCCCGGTCCCGATAGCTTCTTCGTGCTCGGACGACGAATTGTTTTCGTCCTCGCGGTGGCACCGGAACCAAAGCTGCTGGCGCACAGAAACGCCCCTGGGCAGGTGCTCGAGACGTCTCCGGCCAAGGGCGTGCTGGTCAAGACCGGTGATACCGGGATATGGATCACACGCATCCGATATGCCGACGGCGATCTGCAATCCGTCCCCGATTTTCCGGTCGGAACGATGCTCGGGCAGAACGTCCATTTGAAACTTTACGAGCTGGAAGCGCGGCTTGAGACGCTGGAAGACCGGATGCGATCGAAATGACCGGATTTTTTTACACGCGGTTGCAATCATGCAGCATTCTGGAACTTACGCCGAAGCCGGCGGTCTGCTATTCCCAGACTCCGCACGGAAACGCCGCCCGTTCACACATGCAAATTGCTCCAGCCAGAACCTGGAGAGGAAACAAATGACCACCGACAACACCACTAACGCGCCGGCCGAAGATCGCCAGGATTCCGAAACGGCCTTCGATCCTAACAAGACCTATCACGAAGTGGTCTTCCGGGATACCTGGAGAAGCCATCGTTCGGAGGCCTACTTCAATTACCGGGACGCCTGGGACAAGGTGCCACGCGAAAAACAGCAGCTTGATTTCCCCCTCCACCTCGATATCGAGACGACCAACGTCTGTAACCTGAAATGTCCCATGTGTCCGCGGACCGAGATGGTCGCAAAGGGCATTTTCGGCGATGTCGGCGGCATGTCGCGCGAACACTATGCTTCGATTATCGATCAGGGCGCCAAATACGGCGCCAAGAGCGTCAAGCTGAACTACCTTGGCGAACCGCTGGTACACGAAGATGTTGTCTGGCAGGTCGCTTATGCGAAACAAAAGGGCTTCATCGACGTGATGATGAATTCCAACGCGACCGCCCTGAACAAAAAGATGGCACGCGACCTGCTCGCGGCCGGCCTGGACAATCTATTCGTGTCGTTCGACGCGGTATCACCGGAACTCTTCGAACAGCAGAGGGTCGGAACGAGCATCGGAAAAG
>JAYOXJ010000347.1:0-3482 GCA_038152725.1 Rhodospirillaceae bacterium | reverse complement strand
CGCCGAAGACCAAGCTGGTCGGCGACGTCGATTTCGCCGGCGCCAAGGGCCGTGCCGGGGCGATCACCCCGGTGCCGGGCGGCGTCGGGCCGATGACCATCGCCTGTCTGCTCCGCAACACCCTGGTCGCCGCCTGCCGACAGAACGGTATCGAACCGCCGGTCATTTAACTGGCCCTTCGCCCCTAGGACGCCGCCGAGCGGTGTTTGCGGTCGGGTAGGCCGGGATGGGTGGCGATGGCTGCGACGAGCATGCCGGCACCGGCAAGCGCGAACAGTACGTCGTAGCGGCCGACCGCAGCAAACAGCGCCGGAAACGCAACCCCGCCGGCCGCCGCGCCCAATGCGCTCGACATAATCAGTACGCGTAACAATGAGGCGACGCTGTCGCCGTCCACCAGTTCGCGGGCACGCGCCGCCGTTATCGTGGTCACGCCGGGTTGGGCACCGAAGATCATGGTCGATGCCCACAACACCGGCATCCAGACCGCTGCCGCCGGCGCGGCGATGCCGAGACCGAGCAGGACAAAGACAAACACCACAGCCCAACGGAGTTCTGTATGACGTGCGATCCAACCCGCTGTCCACGGCCCGAGTACGGCGAAGACGCCGACTGCCGCCCAATGGTCTCCTGCGACACCGAGGCCGAGGCCGAGTTTTCGGGCTAGGAAGTCGACCCAATAGAGCGTGTGCGGCGTAATACCGAAGGAGAACAGGAAGTAGGCGATGGCGAGGCCGCGCCGGTGCGGCCCATAGGTGAGCAGTTGGCGAATGCCGGGGCTCGACACCGGTACCGGCGACGCCGTCCCGAGGCCGCGCCACGCCAGCAAGGCAGCGATCACGCCGGCCGCGCCGCCCGCTGCGATCCCGGACCACGCCCAGACGATACCGTGCACCAGCAACCACGGCACCAGCAGACCGGAAAAGCAGATGCCGACGCCAACGCCGGAAAACAGGATGCCGGCAGCCATGGCACGGCGTTCCGCCGGTGCGCTGTCGGTGACGAGCGAAAGCCCGAGCACCATGATCAGCCCGGCAGTGGCGCCGACCAGCGCTCGCCAGAACGCCAGCCATGCAAACCCCCACGGCAACGCCGAAGCGAAGAGGGCGCCGAGCGAGAGCAGGACGGACACCGCCAGTACGCGCTTGACAGGCCAGCGTGAACGGCAGGCATCGGTAAGGAAGGCGCCGGCGAAATATGCCGCTAGGTTGATGCCGCCGACCCAGCCCGCCTGTTGGGCGCTCAATTGGCCTTCGGTGATCAGCGCCGGCACCATGGCGCCGTACGAAAACCGGCCCAATCCCATGGCCACGAACATGGCCCCGGCCCCGCCCAATCCCGCGCGTATCCAGTTCTGCATTGGAGCATATTCGCCGATCAAACCGAGGCTGCCAACGCTCCGGGAAAGCTGTCAATGGTCGGCCGCTTCCGATAATGTGTGCGGGTCGGCGGGCAGCTCCGGCCGGCCGACTAAGGAGACCGCATTGAACGAACCGCTCTGCCCCGTTACCTGCCCTGTCTGCGGCGAAAGCCAGAACACTCTTCCCGGCGGTTTCGACCCCGAACGCCAGCCGTTCGGCCCTGTACACTGCATGGTCTGTGGCCATCAGTTCACCGCGAGTGAATACCGATCGGGCCTGGAAGCGCGGCGCCGCGAACTGTCCGGTCTCGCTGGCCCCGCCGCGCGATGACCGAATTGGTCGTCGCGGTATCCGCGTTTCTTTTGTTCCACGCCATCGCAGCCCTGAGACCGCTCCGCACCCGCATCGTCGGCGCCACCGGCGAGACGGCTTATATCGTCGCGTTTTCGGTTGTCAGTCTAGCCCTTGCGGTATGGATCGCGGTCACCTTCGGCAAGGCACCCTACATCGAGCTCTGGCCTTACAATCCGTCACTCAGATGGATACCGCTCACTGTCATGCCGGTCGCATGAATCCTAGTCGTTTCCGGTCTTTCGAGCCCCAATCCGTTTTCCCTAGGCACCGGCAGCGCGCGCTTCGATCCGGCGCGGCCGGGTATCGTCGCCGTTACCCGTCATCCGGCGATCTGGGGACTGACGCTCTGGTCCGCCGCCCATATCCCGGCCAATGGCGACCTTGCCGCCGTAATCCTGTTCGGGCTTTTGACTCTCTTGGGTCTCGCCGGGCCCGCGAGCCTTGACGCCAAGCGCCGTCGCAGCCTCGGTACCGAAGCATGGAACGAATTGGCCCGGCGGACCGCGGCAACGGCGCGCAGCGAGGCCATTGCCCAGACCGGCGCCATCCGCCTGTTGGGCGGCCTCCTTCTCTATGTGGGGCTACTGACCCTGCACGGGCCGATGATCGGCGTCTCGGCGCTCCCGATAGAATGAGCCGACGCCCGTGACCGCCGTCGCCTTGCCGATACCGCACCCGCTCAAGTCCGGCGCCGCCATGTTGGGCTGCGGCGCATTGGTGGCGATGACCACACTGCTGGCCAAGGCGCTCGGCACCGGCATCATCGACGGCACCGAATTGCATCCGCTTCAGATCAGCGCCGGGCGTTTCGTCTTTGCCTGGCTGGCGCTGGTGCCCATCGTCGCGTGGCGGCGCCCCGGGTTCAAGGCGGTCGATTGGCGCCTGCACACGGCACGTTCGGTCTGCGGATGGAGCGGCGTGAGTTGCATGTTCGCCGCCGCAACCGTGCTGCCGCTGGCCGACGCCACGGCGATCAGCTTTCTCTCACCGCTGATCACGATGGTTTTGGCGATCCCGCTCTTGGGCGAACGCGTCGGGCCTTGGCGCTGGGGTGCTGCGGCCGTCGCCATGATCGGTGCGCTGCTGCTGATCCGGCCGGGGACGGCGAGTTTCCAGATCATGGCCTTGGTCGCCCTGGCATCGGCGTTTTTCATGGGCCTGGAGGCGATCTTCGTCAAAAGGCTGACTTCCGCCGACCGGCCGCTCCGCATCCTTTTCGTCAACAATACCATCGGCGCGGCCCTGGCGGTTTCGGCCGCCGCCTTCGTCTGGGTAGCACCGACACCCGGACAATGGCTGACGCTGGCCGCAATCGGCCTCATCATGGTCACTGCTCAGACGCTGTTCATCCAGGCGCTGCGGCATGCCGATGCCAGCTTCGCACTGCCCTTTTTCTATGCCACGTTGGTGTTTGCGGCAGCATATGATTTTGGCGTTTTCGGCGTACTTCCAGGCGCTCTCACCGTCGCCGGCGCGTTTCTGGTGGTCGGTGGCGCACTCGTGCTCGCCTGGCGCGAAGCCCGGCTCCGGCGAATTGGTTAACGGGCCGCACTTTCCCCTCGCATATGGCATTGAGCGCGCCGGTCCCGGGTGATAAACCCGCGCGTCATGAGTACCGATCTCGCCCATATCCGTAACTTCGCCATCGTCGCCCATATCGACCATGGCAAGTCGACGCTCGCCGATCGCATGATCCAGATCTGCGGTGGGTTGAGCGAACGCGAGATGAAGGAACAGGTTCTCGATTCCATGGACATCGAGCGCGAG
>JAYOXJ010000346.1:0-3500 GCA_038152725.1 Rhodospirillaceae bacterium | reverse complement strand
CCGACCGGTGTCGACATGGCGCGCATGAAGACCGAGTTCCTCTACCACTACCGCAAGCGCCACGGGCTGCGCCTCTTCGACAGGCTGGTGGCGTATCTGCCGCGGTATGCGCCCTGGGCGTCCAGATTCGCATGGATCTTTAACCTCCGCGACCGGCTGCCGGGACTCGCTAAACTGAGCGAGGCCGTCGCCGGGTTCAGCGCCCTTCGCAAGCTTCCGGCCTGGAGCCTGGTGCCGTTCCGTGGGCGGACCGCGGCGCCGAGCGGCGACGGCCCCGAGGTCGTGCTGTGGGCCGATACCTTCAACACCTGGTTCGAGCCCGAGAACCCTCGCGCCGCGCTCGCGGTGCTGGAGACCGCCGGCTACCGGGTGCATCTCGCCACGCCGCCGGACGGCGGCCGTCCGCTCTGCTGCGGGCGCACGTTCCTCGCCGCCGGTCTGGTCGATGAGGCCCGTGCCGAGGCCCGGCGCACGCTCGCAGCCCTCATGCCGCTGGTCGAGAAGGGCGTTCCCGTCGTCGGATTGGAGCCCTCTTGCCTGCTGACGCTTCGCGACGAGTACAAGGTGCTGGTGCCGGGCGCGGCAGCCGATAAGCTCGCCGATGCGGCGCTGCTGTTCGAGGAGTTCGTCGCCCGCGAGGCCGCCGCCGGCCGGTTCAAGCCGAAGTTAAAGGCGCTGCCGGAGAAGCGTGCGCTCTTGCATGGCCACTGTCATCAGAAGGCGTTCGCCGTCATGGGCAGCGTGCAGGAGACGTTGGCGCTGGTGCCCGAGCTCAAGGTCGAGACCGTCGAGAGCAGTTGTTGCGGCATGGCCGGCGCGTTCGGCTACGAGGCCGAGAACGTCGAGGTCTCGAAGCGCATGGGCGAACTTTCCTTGCTGCCAGCGGTACGCAAGGCCGATGACCAGACGCTGATCATCGCCGACGGTACCAGCTGCCGCCATCAGATCGCCGATGGCGCCGCGCGCCACGCGGTCCACGTCGCCTGCGTGCTCGAACGCGCGCTCGACAAGGCGGGAGGCTGAGCTATGGACAACCTCGCCAGGACCACTGACGCCCAGGCCGATCCGATCCGGAAGCCGCTGCTGCACGAGGAACTGGCGGCGCGGCTGAGCGACATGATCTTTGCCGGCGAATTGGTGCCCGGCGTGCGCGTCCCGGAAAAACAACTCTGCCAGCGCTTCGGCATCTCGCGCACGCCGCTTCGCGAGGCGCTCAAGGTGCTTGCCGCCGACGGCCTGATCACGCTGCTGCCGAACCGCGGCGCGCGCGTCACCAAGCTGACGCCTGAGGACGCCGATGAGCTATTCCCGGTGATGGGCGCCCTGGAGGCGCTTTCCGGCGAACTCGCCTGTGCGCGGGCTACCGCCGCCGACATTGCCGAGGTCAAGGCGCTGCATTACCAGATGGCGCTCCACCATACGCGCGGCGAGCGCGACGATTATTTCCGCTGCAACCAGGCCATCCACCGCAAGATCATGGAGATGGCCGGCAACCCGACGCTGGCTCAGGTTTACGATGGATTGGCCGGGCGCATCCGCCGGGTGCGCTATCTCGCCAATTCCAGCCGAACGCGCTGGGACGCCGCCATGGCCGAGCACGAGCTTATTCTTGCAGCCCTGGAAGCGCGCGATGGTGCGACCTTGGCCGTGTTGCTAAAGGCCCATCTGATGAACAAGCGGATCGCCGTCAAACAGGCCATCGAGGCGGCCTGATCCTATATTTGACGGCCGTCGATCACGCCCGATCACGAAACCGCAAGTTGGGGTTTCCGGTCCCGGCGCCGGTGCTAGTATGCGGGCCGGTTGTGGCCCTGGAGCATTCGCGCATGTGGCAGAAGTTGTCGACGTTTTTGTTCGGCGAGAAGGTCGAGGAGAGATTGCCCGAACGCGTTCGCGTCGCCATCCATCAGCGCCAGTGCGAGGGCGAAAGACTGATCGGCTGGGTGCAACTGGTGCTGGTCAGTTTCTTCGCCACCCTGTTCGCCATCGCCCCGGCTCCGGCCGAGATGGTGCCCTACCAACTCGAGCCCTGGGCGATCGGCATGTACTTGGTGTTCACCCTGATCCGTCTCGCTTGCGCCTACCGTAACTATCTGCCGGCATGGCTCTTGGTGATATCCGCGGTCATGGATATCGCGGTGCTGATGGCGCTGATCTGGAGCTTTCACGTCAAATACATGCAGCCGCCGTCTTTCTATCTGAAGGCGCCGACGCTGATGTACGTTTTCATCTTCATCGCGCTCCGCGCGCTCCGCTTCGAGCCTAAGTACATCCTGATCACCGGCGCCGCCGCGGTCGTCGGCTGGACGGCGCTGGTGCTGTTCGTCGTGATGGGCCCCGGTGGCGGCACCATGGTCACCCGCAACTACGTCACCTACTTGACCGATAACGCCATCCTGATCGGCGCCGAGGTCGACAAGATGCTGTCCATCGTCGTCGTCACGCTTGTACTGGCGGGAGCCGTGTTACGCGCGCAGCGCGCCTTCTACCGCTCGGTGATCGATCAGTCGGCAGCCCAGGATCTCACCCGTTTCGTCTCGCGAGAAGTGACCGAGCGGATCACCTCTGCCGACCGTGCCATCGAACCCGGCGACGGCGAATCGCGGGTGGCTTCCGTGGTGTTCACCGACATCCAGGGCTTCTCGACTGTCTCCGAGAAGCTGACGCCGAAGCAGCTGGCGCAGACGCTTAACGACTACTTCACCGTCATGGGCGAGGTGATCGAAAGCCATGGCGGCGTTATCGTCCACTTCGAGGGCGATCTGATGCTGATCACCTTCAACGCGGTGACCGCCGACCCGGACCACGCCGCCAACGCCGTCGCAACCGCGCTCGAGATCGAGCGTGTTTCGCAAAGCCGCACCTTCGGCGACGGGCACTTGCTGAAGACGCGTTGCGGCGTGAATACAGGCGAAATCACCGTCGGCGCCATCGGCGCCAAGGGACGCCTCGCCTTCACAGTGCACGGCGACGAGGTCAATATCGGCGCCCGGCTCGAACAGATGGGCAAGCAGGTCGGCTGTTATGTGCTGGTCGGCGAGAACACGGTCGCCGCCTGCGGCCAGAGGTTCCGCTTCGAGCAGGTGACCGAGGTCGCGGTGCGCGGCCGCAGCCAGCCGACCAAGGTGTTCAAGCCCCTCGCACAATCGGGCGATTGACCGGTCGCAAGGAGCGCATTGACTGGCAAAAGAAAAGGTGGGAGGCGCGGCCGGCGCACTCCCACCCCAAACGTCAGCGCGGCGGTCAGACGACCTTTCGCACTTCCACCATGAAGTTTTCCATTTCCCGGCCCAGCAGTTCGCCCTGCTGGGAAAGCTCGTTGGCTGCGCCCAGCACTTCGGACGCCGCGTGACCGGTTTCGCCGGCAGCGACGGTGACGCCGGAGATATTGGACGTCACCTCGGTGGTGCCGGCGGAGGCCTGTTCGACGTTCCGCGCGATCTCCTCGGTGGCGGCGCTTTGCTCCTCGACCGCGGCGGCGATGGCCGACGAGATCGAGT
>JAYOXJ010000345.1:0-3506 GCA_038152725.1 Rhodospirillaceae bacterium | reverse complement strand
ACATAACTGTCGGCCATCGGCTGTTCGATCTGCGCGTAAAACGCTTTCTTGCCGATCGCCAGAATATGCGCGGACTTCGACGCAATCAGTTTTGCCAGGGCATCGACCGTACCGTCGAGCTCATGATCGGGGACGGCGCTGTTGATCAGCCCCGCCGCTTCGGCGCGCGCCGCTGTGATCGGCTCGCCGGTCAACAGCATTTCCATCGCCGTCTTGCGCGGCACCGCCCGCCCGACCGCCACCGACGGTGTGGTGCAGAACAGGCCGATGTTCACCCCCGGTGTGGCGAACGCCGCACTCTTAGCGGCAACGGCCAGATCGGCGGTGGCGACCAGCTGGCATCCGGCGGCGGTGGCGATGCCGTGCACTTTGGCGATCACCGGCTGGGGCAGGCGCACCAGCTGCATCATCATGGTCGAGCAGTCGAGGAACAATTTCTCTGTGGCCGCGGCGTCCAAACTCCTAAGTTCCTTAAGGTCATGCCCGGCGCAAAAGGCTGGCCCGTTCGCCGCAAGCACGACCACACGCACGGAGTCATCGTCCGCAATCTGATCGAGCAGCTCCGACAGTGCCGCGATCATCGCCGCCGACAGCGCGTTGCGTGCCGTCGGCCGGTTAAGGGTGAGGGTGCAGACGCCATGAGAGTCGGCGCGTAGAACCAGGGCGTCATCACTGGACGCCCTCGCATTCGCCTCGCGGGTTTTCGATCAGCTCGGTCAGTTCGCCCGCCGGGCCGACGAAAGTCACCGAGCGCTTGCCGTCGTATTCGGTCACCGGCGCTGCGATGAACGTCAGGTCTAAGGCATCGAGATTGTCAACTTCGAAGCTGGTCATTGCCACGCCCTGCGGCAACTGTCCCGCAACAGGTACACGCGCCTCGGTATCGGCTGGGTATTCGTCGAGCTCGATGTTGTTGCCCTTCTCGCGGCAACGGATCAGGCCCAGGTTGTAGACCACGTCATCGGGCCGGCCCTGCATCTTCGAGATCAATCCGCCGGTCGAGGTAAAGCGGTAGCCACCCGCGGTCATGTTGAACGCGTCGGCGTAGAAATTCTCCATCGCATCGAGATCGGTTCCGGCCAGCACCATGATGAACGGGCGATCAACCGGGCCGCGCGGCAGCGGCAGGTTCGAGGTTGAGCGGTCGCCGGTTTCGCACGTCAGGTAGATCACTTCCTGCGCCGGCCCGAGGTATTGCACCGCCCGGATCGACGACGTGCCCCCCATCAGATTTTCCGGCCCGGCGAGATGCGTGAACTCGGAGTCCTTGAGGCGTTCGTGCAGGGCGTCGACGTCGTCGCAAATGATCTCAATCGCGTTCCAACCCCAGGTCGTCATCGCTTTGTAGCCCGGGATAGGGTCGACCTCGACCGCTCGGATGTACACGTCGTCCTTCGCCGCGGATTGCAGCAGCACGTAGGGGCGGCCCGCAGTGTTGGGTGCGCCCCACGATGCCGCCAATGCGTCGCTGACCTCGCCGCGCTCGTGCACCACATAATCCAGCCAGGTGGTGTACCAGCGTTCGATATCGCTCACGCTGGGCGCGCCGATGGTCGCCATCTTGATGCGGCTGAGCAAGGGTCCGGACTCCTGGGCAAGGGGGGTTCGGGGCAGGGCGGCGGTTGTCACCGCAGCCCCGGCTCCCGATAGGGTGAGGGCGAGAAATCGTTTTCGGCTGAGCGTCGTCATGTGCGGCGCTTCTCCTCTATCAGTTCGACCAGTTCTCCGGCCGGGCCGGCGAAGGTCGCGGAGCGGCGGCCGCCATATTCCTCAATCGGCGCACCGAAGAAATCGGCCGCGACCGCATCCAGATCTTCAACATTGAACGATACCAGCGCATTGCCTTGGGGCAGCATGCCCATCGCACGCGGACGCGGGCCGAATTGCTCCAGATACTGGTCGAACTCGATTGCATTGCCCGGTTCGCCCAGGCCGTTGAAGCCCAGCACATAGCTGTGATCTGCCGGTAGGCCCTGCATCTCAGAGATCACGCCGATCGGCTGCGGCCGCGAGAACCCTTGGCCCATACCGAACATCTGGCGATAGGCGTCCATCGTGGCCGTGACATCGTGGCTGGCCAGAATGACGATGTTGGTGCGTCCGACATCCTCACCCGGATCGGGCAGGCCGGATTTCGACCGGTCGCCGGTTTCGCAGTTGAAGTAAAGCACTTCGCCGCCGGGGCCGACGTATTGCGCGGCGCGAATCGATGACGTTCCACCACCCAGATTGGCAGGGCCGCCAATGTGCTCGAACGGCGAGCCGTCGATGAGGCGCGCGTGCAAATCGTCGATGTCGTCGCAGATGATCTCAAAGGCGTTCCAGCCAATTGTTTTCATCGGCGCATAGCCGTCCACCGCTTCGGTCTCGACGGCGCGGATGAGAACGTCCTCGCCCGTCATCGGCCGCATCAGGACAAACGGACGCCCGGCCATGTTGGGTGTGCCCCAGGACAGTGCCATGGTCTCGCTGACTTGAGACCTTTCGACGGTGGTGTGACCCAGCCAGCCGGTGTAGGCCGCTTCTACGGCATCGACATCCGGCGCGCCAATGGTGACGTACTTGATGCGGCTGATATTTGGCGCCGCTTGTTGCGCCGTTGCGAACCGGGGGCGGACCAGCGCCGCCGCACCGGCCCCGGCCAGCGTCAATGTGAGGAACTGTTTACGAGATAAGGTCATGGGGCTTCCCTGCTGTGATGTGTCGCGTGCGCTTAGTCGTCTCCGACAATAGCACGAACGTTGATTTCCAGTTTCAATTCCGGAATGGCGAGCGCGCTGACGCCGATCACCATCGACACCGGCTTATGGCCTTTCGGGAAAAAGTCGCGCACGTCCTGATAGGCCGGTTCGGGATCGATGTTGGCCAGATCGACGATGAAGATCTGGATTTCGACCACGTCTTCCCGCGTTGCGCCGGCGGCCTTCAAGGCCAGGTCGATATTCTCCCAGGTCAACTTGGACTGCTCGGCCAGGGTTTCCGGGATGCTGCCGTCGGGCTTCAGCCCCGCTTTGCCGCCGAGCAGCACAAGCTTGCCTTTGCCCTCGACCGTCACCAGCTGCGAATACCCTTCCGGCTGGCTCAGGCCCTCCGGATTCCACCGTTTAATTTCCACGTCTGCCTCCGCTGGTCCTGCCATCGCTACTCCGGCGAAAAGTGCGCCGATCACAAACCGCTTCATAACTTTCTCTCCCTTAGGCCACTTCGACAATTTCAACCCACTCCCCCGAGGGCCCAACAAACGCCGCCGTTCGCCCGCGTCCGTACAGCACCGCAGGTTCGGAAATATAGGACGCCGCAATGGCCTCGAAGTCGTCCGTCGCCAGACTGACCATCGACACGCCGGGCGGGAGTTGTCCGTTCGCCCGTGGGCGCGGACCGGACAACGCCACATCGTAGGCATCGAACTCCAGAGAGCTGCCGGGCCGTGTGCCACGCGCACCGGCCATCTCAATGGCGATGTCGCGGGAATAGCCGAGCGCATCCGCTACCACGCGCACCCGGAA
>JAYOXJ010000344.1:0-3531 GCA_038152725.1 Rhodospirillaceae bacterium | reverse complement strand
GACCTTCGGCATCGAAATACGGGGGTTCGAACGGCAGCAAGGCCAGCAGATGATCGAGATAGCCGGCAATCATTTTCGCCCGGCCCGGCCGCCACGCCCAGACCGTCGGCGCGACGTAGTGGACGAGCTTGATCCCATCGATCTCTCTTCCCAGGCCCTTCAGCCGCTTGGCGACCCGGAAATTGAAGTCTGGGGCGTCGATGGTGACGAGCACCGCCGGGCGTCGCCGGCGCACGTCCGCAGCCACTTCGCGCATGCGCCGCAACAGCAATGGTAGGCGCGGCAGCACCTCGGCAACGCCCATGACCGCAAGGTCGTCCATGGGAAACAGACTCTCCAGCCCCTCCGCCGCCATGCCGGCGCCGCCGACGCCGGCGAAACGAACCTCGCCGCCGGTCAACTGCTTGAGCGCGGCCATCAGCGGGGCACCCAGGCGGTCACCGGATTCCTCGCCGGCGATCAGGTAGACCAGCGGTGCCCCGGGCATGTCAGTCACGCGTTATCTCCGCGTCTTCGAGCGGCACACCGACGATGAAGACGCCGGCCGCGTCGGCAGCAGAGATGCAAGCGTCGCGTTCGAGAATAAGGGCATGGCCGGCGGAGACAGCGATGCCGGCAAGGCCGGCCGCACGGACGCCGGCGACCGTTTCCGGACCGATCGCGGGCAAATCGGCGCGCCGCTCCTGGCCTGGTTTCATGCATTTGACCAGCACGCCGCCTGCGGCGCGCTTGCCGATGGCGTCGGCGAGCATGGCGTCGGTGCCGCGGCGATCCTCTTCGGCGACGATCTTACCTTCGGCAGCGATAACGGCCTGACCCGCATCGCGCGCACCCAACACTCGCGCCGCGGCAAGTCCGGCACGGATGTCCTGCATGTTTACATCGGTCGGGCTCGCCTTGGTCATGCAACCGGCCGGCGCAAGCAGATCGGGCGCGATGTCGTCGGCACCGATGACGGTGAACCCCTCGCCTTCGAGCGCCCGGATCAATGCCTGCAGGAAGTTGTCGTCGCCCCCGCCGAACACCCCGGTTTTGAGCAGAAAGCCCGCCGACCAAAGGTCCGGACGAACGTCGGCCAGTTTCGGTTTGGTGACATGGCCGGCGAATACCAAGGTGGAAATCCCCTCGGCGCGAAACCGCTTGATCACGCCGCCGGCGGCGCCCAATCGGTACGTCGCGTGCGGGACGCCGGTGAAATCCGTTTCTGTCGCCTGGCCGGCAAGCAGCACCGCGAAGACAGCGCGGCCGGTGTCGAGACAATACTGGGCGAGACGGACCGGCAGTAAGCCACCGCCTGCGATGATGCCGAGCTTAGGCGGCATCATCCAATATGGGTTGGCAGATGGCACGCGAGGAATCGGCCTGGATGAATTCGACGATCTCCATCACCGGTTCATTGTCCCGGAAATCCTCGGCGACATCGGCGAGCCGCTCGCTCATGGTGCCCTCGGCGGCGAAAATCAGGCGATAGGCCTTGCGCATGTCGTGAATCACGTCGCGCGAGAAGCTGCGGCGTTTCAGGCCGACTATATTGAGGCCGGAAAGCCGTGCCCGGTTGCCGATGACCGAACCGTACGGAATGACGTCGTTTTCGATGCCCGACATGCCGCCGATCATGGCGTGCTTGCCGATGCGCACGAACTGATGCACGGCCGAGAGCCCGCCGATGATCGCCCATTCGCCGACACGGACGTGGCCGCCAAGCGTCGCGTTGTTGACGAGAATGACGTTGTTCTCGATATGGCAGTCGTGGGCGACGTGGGCGCCGACCATGAACAGGCAATGATCGCCGACGGTGGTCAGCATGCCGCCGCCCTCGGTGCCGGGGTTCATGGTGACGTGTTCGCGGATCACGTTGCCCTTGCCGATCTCGAGACGGGAAGGTTCGCCCGCGTATTTGAGGTCCTGCGGCGAGTGGCCGATCGAGGCGAAGGGATAAATACGCGTGCCTTCGCCAATGCGAGTGCGCCCGTCGATCACGCAATGCGAGAGCAGTTCGACATCGGCATCCAGCGTCACATGCGGGCCGACCACGCAATAGGGGCCGATCTTGACCGACCCGGCGATGTTGGCGTCCTTGTCGACGACGGCCGTGGGATGAATATCCGGCATTTTCGCAGTTCCTGTCAGAGATCGACGATCATCGCTGAGAACACGGCCTCGGCCATCAGCCTGCCGCCGACGTGGGCCTCGCCCTTGAATTTCCAGACATTGCCACGGCTTCGTTCCTTCGTGACCGTCAGTTCCAATTGGTCACCAGGCATGACCGGTTTTCGGAAACGGGCCTGATCGATAGTCATGAAGTAGACGACGCGGTTTTCCTTCTTGCCCATGGTGTCGACGACGAGAACCGCCGAAGTTTGCGCCATGGCCTCGACAATCAGCACGCCCGGCATGATCGGATGGCCGGGGAAATGGCCTTCGAAGAAGGGCTCGTTGATGGTCACGTTCTTGATACCGACGGCGCGTTCGCCAGCAACGATATCGCGAACCCGATCAATCAGCAGGAATGGATAACGGTGCGGGATCATTTGCATGATCTCGCCGATTTCGACCGGTTCGCGCTCCGAAGTTACCTTGCTGTCCATGTCGTCTACCTGCTCTTCTTCGTCAATCTCTCGAGGCACGCCTGCTCTTTGAACCACTGGCGAAAAGCCTTGGCCGGAAAACCGCCGATCCTGGTGCCGGCGGGAACGTCACGGAAGACACCGCTCTTCGCCGCCACCTCGGCTCCATCGCCGACCTGCAGATGTCCGGCGAAACCCGCTTGCCCGCCGATGGCGACACCGTTCCCGATTTCCGTGCTGCCCGATATGCCGACTTGAGCGACAACCACGCAATGCCGGCCAATGCGCACGTTATGGCCGATCTGGACCAGATTGTCGATCTTGGTACCGGCACCGATGAAGGTGTCCGGGCCTGCGCCACGGTCGATGGTCGTGTTGGCGCCGATCTCGACGTCATCCTCAATGACCACGCGTCCGAGCTGCGGCACCTTGACCGCTCCTTTCGGCGAGCGTGCGAAGCCGAAGCCGTCCTGGCCGATGCGTACACCCGCGTAGATCACGACACGCGCGCCGATCAGGCAATGGCTCAACGTGACGTTGGCGTCGATGGCGCTGTCGGCGCCGATTACGCAACCGTTTCCGATCACCGTATTGGCACCGACGGTCACGTTATCGCCGAGTTCGACGTTCTCACCGATGATGGCTCCTGGCGCTATTGTCACACCGGCGCCGAGTTGAGCGGATGGCGCGACGTGTGCGCTATCGGATATCCCGGCCGGCTTTTGTTCGGCCGGATAGAACATGCGCGCGACCCTGGCATAGCCTAGATAGGGTTCGGATGTCACCAGCAGCGCCATGCCCGCCGGCTGGCGTCCGACCATCTCCGGGCGCACAAGGCAGACACCGGCCTTGCTGGCCAAGAACTGGTCGACGTACTTAGTGTTGTCGCGAAAGCTGACGTGAGACGGGCCCGCCACCGCGAGCGCGGCCGCCAGCGCTTTCGCGCAGCTGTCTTCGACCGCGG
>JAYOXJ010000343.1:0-3547 GCA_038152725.1 Rhodospirillaceae bacterium | reverse complement strand
GGAGAACGCGCTCGGCGCTCCGGCGGGCGCACACCTGGGCACCGTCGTCATGAAGACCCTGGCCGATCTCCATGCCGTCGACCCGGCGGCGGTCGGGCTCGATACGCTCGGCCGGCCCGAAGGCTTTCTGGACCGTACCGCCAAGGGCTGGCACCACCGCGCCGAGTTGGCCTGGGAGGGTGAGACGCCGGTGGTGCTGGATGAGTTGCTGGCCTGGCTCGATGCCGAGCCGGTGCCCGACGCAGAAACCAGTTTCCTGCACAACGACTTCAAGCTCGACAACCTGATCCTCGATCCCGCCTCGCTCGAGCCCGTCGCCATGATCGACTGGGACATGGGCACGCGCGGCGACCCGCTCTACGATTTGGCCGTGGTGCTGAGCTACTGGACCGAGGCTGGCGACCCGCCGGCGATGATCGAAATGCACCAGATGCCGACCACCGGCCACGGCTTTCCGTCACGCGAAGATGCCGCCGCCATCTACGTCGAGACCGCCGGCCGCGCCTTGGACGGCGGCTTCAGGTACCGGCGCGTGCTGGCGATCCTACGCACGGCATGTGTCTACCGGCAGCTCTATCGGCGCTATACTTCGGGCGGCACCGACGACCCGCGCTATCCGAAATTCGGCGGCGTCGCCAACGGCATCCTCGAGTTCGGCGTCGAGGTGGCGCGCGGGCATCGCTTCTGAGGCAGGGAACATCCAGGGGGACTGACAGATGATCGATTTCAGCCTGACCGACGAGCAGAAGGACCTGCGCGCGCGCACCCGCGCCTTCGTCGAGGAAAAGGTCATTCCCTACGAGAAGGATCCGCGCCGAACGGCCCACGGGCCGACCGACGAACTCAGGCGCGAACTCAACCAACTGGCCAAGGAGGCCGGCCTGTTCGCCCCGCATGTGCCGAAGAAGTGGGGTGGCATGGGGCTGAACCACACCGACATGGCGATCGTGTTCGAGGCCGCCGGCTATTCGCCCTTGGGACCGGTGGCGCTGCATTGCGCCGCGCCCGACGAGGGCAACATGAACCTGTTGGCCAAGGTCGCGACGCCTGAGCAGCAGGAGACATACCTGAAGCCGCTGGCATCGGGCGAGACGCGGTCTTGCTTCACAATGACCGAGCCGCACGGCGGTGCCGGCTCCGACCCGAACATGCTGACCACCACCGCCGTTCCCGATGGCAACCATTTCGTCATCACCGGCCGGAAATGGCTGATTACCGGCGCCAAGGGCGCCGCCTTCACCATCATCATGGCGCATGTGCCGGAAGGTCACGGCATGGAGAGTGGCCCGACCATGTTCCTTGCACCCATGGATTCGCCGGGCATTTCGATTGCGCGCGACCTCGACACCATGGACTCGAGCTTCACAGGTGGTCACGCGGAAGTCGTCTTCGACGATCTCCGCCTCCCCGCCGACGCCATCCTGGGCGAGGTCGGTCAAGCCTTCCGCTACGTCCAGGTCCGCCTCGCGCCGGCGCGCCTCACGCACTGCATGCGCTGGCTCGGCGGTGCCACCCGGGCGCACGACATTGCCACGCAGTACGCGCGCGAGCGCCATGCCTTCGGCAAGCCGATCGGCGAACATGAAGGTGTCGGCTTCATGCTCGCCGACAACGAGATCGACCTGCAGCAGAGCCGGCTGATGGTCTGGTGGACGGCGCGCGAACTGGACGAGGGCCGCAAGGCCCGCCATGAAAGCTCGATGGCGAAGGTGGCGGTCTCCGAGGCCCTCTTCCGTGTCGCCGACCGTTGCGTGCAGATCCTGGGCGGCATGGGCATGACCGAGGACACCGTGGTCGAGCAGATGTTCCGCGAAATCCGGGGCTTCCGCATCTATGACGGCCCGTCGGAAGTGCATCGCTGGGCCATCTCCCGGCGCGTGCTCAAGGGCTGAGGCGATGAGCGGCGGCGTCTTCTACCTTCCGCATGGCGGCGGACCGTTGCCGCTGATGGGTGACGCTGGCCACGCCGGCATGGTGGCGCTGTATCACGAACTGGCCGGTGCCATCGCCGGCAGCCCGGCGGTTGTCGTCGTGACCGCGCATTGGGAGGCCGAACACACCATGTTCAGCGGTGCCGCGCGGCCGGGGATGCTGTTCGATTATTACGGCTTTCCGCCGGAAACCTATACCTACAGCTATCCCGCGCCGGGCGCGCCGGCGTTGGCCGAACGCGCCACAGGCCTGCTCAAGGCGGCGGGCGTAGAGGCCGGCATCGACGACGAACGCGGCTACGATCACGGCACCTTCGTGCCGATGATGTTGCTCCGCCCCGAGGCAGATGTGCCGGTGCTGCAGATGTCATTGCTGAAATCGCTCGACGCCACCCAGCACATCGCGGTCGGCCGCGCGCTCGCGCCGCTGCTGGCGGACGGCATCGTCATCATCGGTTCTGGCATGAGTTTCCACAATCTGGGCGCCTTCTTGGGCGGACGGCGCATCCCCGAAAACGCCGACCGGCATTTCGACGACTGGCTCAACGACGTGCTGGTGGGTTCCGGTCACGACGCGGACGCGCGGGCGCAGCGTCTCGCCAATTGGGTGGAGGCGCCGGGCGCGCGTGCCTGCCACCCGCGCGAGGAACACCTATTGCCGCTGCATGTCTGTTTCGGTGCCGCCTCGGCGGCCGGCGTGACTGCCGGCAACATCTTCCGGGAGCCACTGATGGGTTATATGACCTCGGGCTTCGCCTGGCACATGGCCTGAACGGCCGTTTGGAAACGCTGGCGGAGGCGAATCGCCTCGTGGTAATATCCCGCCATGGCGACGATCGATGTCAGGTTGAGTTCCGGTAACGGCGCGCAGGCGAACCCGCTGCTGCAGCGCGCCGAACGCACGTCCACGACGCCAACCAAGGAACAGGCCGAAGCCGAGGTCAAATCGCGGCTCAGCCAGGATACCGTTTCGCTTTCCGCCGACGGCGAGAAAATCGTCAACCTGAATCGCGGCCGCAACCTGGCCAGCGAGATCAAGAGCGCCGAGGTCAACGAAACCTTTGCCGAGAAACTGTGGAAGGCGACCCAGGACGTGTTCCGGGTCGGCAAGATATTCCAACAGAGTTCGCGTGCCCTGTTCGGCTGGTGGAAGCGGTCCTGAGCGGCCGGCTTATGCCTATTTCCCTTTAAGCCCTCGCACCTGCGCATCGGTCAGGAACCGCGTCTTCATGCCCTTCAGCATGAGGTAGAGCTTGGCCGTCTCCTCCAGTTCCTCGGTGGCGTAGACGGCGTCTTCCAGGGATTTGCCGGCGACCACGGGGCCGGGGTTGGCGAGCAGCACGGCATGATGATCGGACGCCATCTCGCGCACCGCACGGGCCAAGTCGAGATCGCCCGGCGGGAAATATGGCACCAGTGGAAGCTTGCCGATCTTCATCACGTAGTAGGCGGTGATCGGCGGCAGCACGTTGGCGTGGTCGATATCGGCGAGGCAGCTGACCGCGACCGAGTGCGTGGAATGTAGATGCACCACCGCGCCGGTCTGCGGCCGCTCCTCGTACATAGCGATGTGCAGGAAGGTTTCCTTGGTCGGCTTGTCGCCGGAGACCAGGTTA
>JAYOXJ010000342.1:0-3562 GCA_038152725.1 Rhodospirillaceae bacterium | reverse complement strand
TGCTGGATGCAGGAGCAGGAAGAGAACAACCAGCCCGACGATATCCGCGCTTGCCGTCAGGCTTTCACTGCGGCTTTGGCCGACATGAAGGTCCGTCCGAAAGTGGCCGCCAAGCCGATGATGAAGAAGCCGGCTCCGAAGAAGGCCATGCCGGCGCCTTACGTCATCTACTTCGGCTTCGACAGTGCCCAGATCTCCGAACGCGAGATGGTCAAGATCAAGCAGGCGTACGCCGACTTCATCTTGCGCAAGCCGAGCAAGCTGCTCGTCGCCGGTCACACGGACACGTCCGGCAACACCGAGTACAACCTCGGCCTGTCGCGCTATCGTGCCGCCGAAGTGGCCAACCGTCTGATGGAACTGGGTGTGCCGCGTGACGCCGTCCAGAAGTCGCGTCACGGCAAAGTCGCTCCGGTGGTCGAAACCGGCGACAACAAGCGCGAATCCAAGAACCGCCGCGTGACCATCACCTTCATTCGCTGAAGCGGTCACGCAAACTAGTCAAAAAGAACCGGGGATGCCTTGGGCATCCCCGGTTTCTTTTTTGCGCGGCGCGGATGGTGCCGGGCGCGATCAGCGCAGCCAGGGCGCCAGGTGCTGGCGGATCGACGCTTCCATTTCCGTGTTGAAATCGGCGAGCAGTTGGTCGACCTGGTCGAACACGATCTTCTCGCGGTCGTTCAGGCTGACGTCCTCGCGCACCGTGATCGAACGGCTGGCTTGGGCCAGCGCAGTGCCGCGTTCGGCGCCGCCGGCATCGACCAGCGAAAGCGCCGCCTTCACCGACATGTCGTAGCGCTCGGCCTGCTGCTTGGTGAACTTGCCTTTGAAGCTCTCGTCGCGCGGCAGTTCGGTCCGCGTCGCGGTGGCGTCCTGGATGATCACGCGGAGCGCTCCGGTCCCGCCGACCGCCTTGAGCCGGTCCTTGGCCCATTGCCGAAGCGCCTTTTCGGGCGACGTCGACATCCGGCCCTCGATATGGGTGGCCGTGGCCGGCGCGGCGAAGCGCGAGTCCACCGCGATCTGGGCCACGTCGAAACGGAACGCGGGAAGATGCGCGAAAGTGATGTCCGGCAGGCGCTGGGTCTCGACTTGTGTCTCGCAACCCGTCGCCAGCACCGATAAGCCCAGTGCAAGGCCGGCGATGAGTACGTTTCGACGTGCGATATTGGTCGTCATGATATCCTCATGCTGTTGCTGACAAAGTGAACACCGCCTCAAGGGCGGGATCGTCGAAGGTATATTCGGTGCCGCAGAACTCGCAAGTGACGACGACTTCGCCGTCGACGCGAAAGCTCTCGATCTCGTCTTTCGGAAACGACGCCAGGGTGCGAGAGACGCGGTCGTGGCTGCAGCGGCAGGCGAATCGGAGCGGCTGTGGCTCGAACGTCCTGATGCCGCTTTCGTGGTAGAGCCGGTAGAGAAGATTTTCGGGCGCCAGGGTGGCATCCAGAAGTTCCGCCTCACTCGCCGTGCCGGCGAGCACGGCGGCTTCGCGCCAGGCTTCGCTGGCTTCGTCCTCGTCGCGCTCCTTGGCCGGCAGGCGCTGAACCAGGAGTGCTGCTGCTGCGGCCTGTCCGGCCACCTGTGATTTCGCCCGGGCGCCGACAATGGCGGTGTCGAGCTGTTCGGACTGGCGGAAATAGGCGGACGCGCATTCGGCGAGCGTGGCGCCGGAAAGCTCGGTGATGCCCTGGTAGCGCTCGGTATCGGGGCCCTGGTCGACGGTGAAGGCCATGTGACCGGTGCCGACCAGCTTGGCCGGCGGATCGCCGGCGGCGGCGCCGATTTCGTTCAGCGCCTCGGCGTTGTATTTCGCGTAAGCGCGCAACGCGCCTTCGCTGGAGGCATCGGCGACCAATAGCGAGATCGGCCCATCGCCTTGGATCTGCAATGAGAACACGCCTTCGTACTTGAGCGTGCTGGCGAGAAGTGCGGTCAGCGCCAAGGTGTCGAGCGCAAGCGCGCGAACTGCGTCCGGATAGCGTCCCTCGATCATCAGCGGTGCCGCCGCATCGCAGAGCCGGACCATGCGGCCGCGCACGCCGAGCCGGTCGACTAAGAACGGCAGAACCGCATCGCAGGCGGCGGTCAAGGCGGCGTCATGCATTCGGATTGTCCCACAGGGTCCGGTAATGGTAGCCGTGCACGGTCCGGAAACCGGCGCGGCCGTACACGGCAATCGCGGCGGGATTGTCGCGCTCCACTTGTAGATAAGCGCGCGTACATCCGATCGCCAGTGCCCAATCCGCCATGGCGGACAGCAGTATCCGCGCGTAGCCGCGCCTGCGGGCGCGCTCCAGCGTAAACATGCCGAACACGCCGAACCACTTTTCGTCGGCGATGGCGAGCCCGGCGGCGAGCGTCTCGCCGTCCTCGGAAAGAGAAGCGAACACGTGCGCGGGCTCGATCCGGCCCAGCATGGCGCCCTTGCGGCGCTTGGCCGCGTCGTCCTCGGCATCGGCCATGTGGACGTCGAGCCAGGCATCGCTGATCTCGGCGTCGAGACGGATCGCCGGCGCGGCTACCGGCATTGCCGCCGCCAGTGGCGCGGCGTCGGTAATCATGATGTCGACGCCCGATTCCGTCACATAACCCCGTGCCGCCAGGATCGCGTCGAGATCGGCCGGCTCCGTCGCCGGCGTGATTTGAAAGCGCGGCGGCAGGTTGCGTTCGCGGTAGAACGCCTCGGCCGCGGCGTTGTGGTCGGCGAGCGGTCTGCGGCCAATGGTCTCGGGAAAGACGGAATTGACGCGGCGGTGTAGGCCGTCATTGGCCCTGAACCACCAGCCGTCGAGAACGGCTACTTCGCGCGCCGGCCAGGCGCGCGCCGCCGCGAGGTCCAGTTCTGCGCCGAAATTGCCTTCCGGGTAGCTTGCGGCCGGCGGGCCGGCAGGGGTCATTCCAGGCACCAGGTGAGGATGCCTTTCTGCGCGTGCAGACGGTTCTCGGCCTCGTCCCAGATCACCGACTGGGGACCGTCCATGACCGAATCCGTCACCTCGTCGCCACGGTGCGCCGGCAGGCAGTGCATGAACAGCGCATCGGGTTTGGCCTTGGCCATCAGTGCGTCATCGACCTGGAACGGCAGCAGGATCTGCCGGCGGCGATCGCCGTCCTCATCGCCCATGGAAACCCAGGTGTCGGTGATGACCAAGTCGGAGCCGCTGACGGCGTCGGCCGGCGTTTCCGAAAGCTCGATCGTGGCGCCGAGTTCGCGCGCGGCCGCGATTACGCCATCGTCCGGCTGCAGCGAGGCCGGGCAGGCGAGGCGTAGCGTGAAGCCGAACTTGGCGGCGGCGTGAATCCAGCTGTGCGAGACGTTGTTGCCGTCGCCGACCCACGCGATGGTGCGTCCGGCGATGGAACCGCGGTGTTCCTCGTAGGTCAGGATGTCGGCCATGATCTGGCAAGGATGGGTGTGGTCGGTGAGGCCGTTGATCACCGGCACGGTGGCGTATTCCGCCAGTTCCAGCAGCTTTTCGTGGTTGTCGGTGCGGATCATGATGATGTCGGCGTAACGCGACAGCACGCGCGCCGTGTCGGCGACGGTTTCGCCGCG
>JAYOXJ010000341.1:0-3564 GCA_038152725.1 Rhodospirillaceae bacterium | reverse complement strand
TTTACCCGCGGGCGTGATTTCTTGGGGCTATCGCCCTTCTTTGACTATTCGTTATTGGCTCAGAACGGATCTTCCAGCTTCTTGGCCATGTCCTCGATGTTCTCGGGCGGCCAGGTCGGGATTTCCATGCCCAGGTGCAGGCCCATGTGGCCGAGCACTTCCTTGATCTCGTTCAAGGACTTGCGGCCAAAGTTCGGGGTCCGCAGCATGTCGGCCTCGCTTTTCTGCACGAGATCGCCGATGTAGATGATGTTGTCGTTCTTCAGGCAATTGGCGGAACGGACCGAAAGCTCCAGTTCGTCCACCTTGCGCAGCAGATTGCGGTTGAACGGCAGGTGGTCGTGCTCTTCGACCGACTTCTTGACCTCGGGGTCTTCGAAGTTGATGAACAGCTGCAGCTGGTCCTGCAGAATACGCGCGGCAAGCGCCACGGCATCGTCCGGGGTCACGGCACCGTTGGTGGTGACTTCCACCGACAGTTTGTCGTGGTCGGTGACCTGGCCGACGCGGGTGTTGTCGATCTTGTAGGAGACCTTGCGTACCGGCGAGAACACCGCATCGACCGGAATCAGGCCGATCGGGCTGTCCTCGGGGCGGTTCTGCGTCGCGGCGACGTAGCCCTTGCCGGTCTCGACGGTGAGCTCCATGTTGAGCTTGGCGCCCTTGTCGAGGTGGCAGATGACGAGATCCGGATTCATGATCTCGATGTCGGCACCGGCTTCGATGTCGCCGGCCTTGACGTCGCCCGGGCCATCCTTCTTCAGGGTCATCCGCTTCGGGCCGTCGGCATGCATGCGCAGCCCGATCGACTTGATATTGAGGACGATATCGGTGACGTCCTCGCGAACACCCGGAATCGACGAAAACTCGTGCAACACGCCGTCGATTTGAACGGCGGTCACCGCCGCGCCCTGCAGCGACGACAACAGCACGCGACGCAGCGCGTTGCCGAGCGTCAGGCCGAAGCCACGCTCCAGAGGCTCGGCAACGATGGTCGCCGTGCGCTTCGGATCGAGGCCGGGCACGATGTCGAGTTTCGTGGGTTTAATCAGTTGCTGCCAATTGTTTTGAATCACTGAGGTGACCTCATGCTCGTCACGAATAAGAAACCGACCGACACTTCGGCCGAAGCGGAAAGCCCTGGGCGGCCAATTGCCGCCCTGAAATGCGGCTTACACCCGGCGACGCTTGCGCGGGCGACAGCCGTTGTGCGGGATCGGAGTCACGTCGCGGATGGATGTAATCGTGAACCCAACCGCCTGCAAGGCGCGTAGCGCCGATTCGCGACCGGCACCCGGACCTTTGACCTCGACCTCGAGGGTCTTCATGCCATGGTCCATGGCCTTGCGCCCGGCGTCTTCACCGGCGATCTGAGCGGCATAGGGAGTCGATTTCCGCGACCCCTTGAAGCCCTGCGCGCCGGCAGACGACCAAGCGATGGTGTTGCCCTGGGCATCGGTGATCGTGATCATCGTGTTGTTGAACGACGCGTTCACGTGCGCAACACCTGAAGTGATGTTCTTGCGTTCGCGACGGCGAACACGTGTGTTAGCCTTAGCCATGACCGCTCCTTAGAATTTACTTGGTGACTTTTTTCTTGCCGGCGATAGGTTTCGCGGGACCTTTCCGCGTCCGGGCGTTGGTATGGGTACGCTGACCCCGCACCGGCAGACCGCGGCGATGACGCAAACCGCGGTAGCAACCCAGATCCATGAGACGCTTGACGTTCATGGCGTGCTCGCGGCGCAGGTCGCCCTCGACCTGGTACTCCTGGTCGATGGTGTCGCGAATGCGGGTCAGTTCGTCGTCGGTCAGATCGAACACCCGCCGCTCGACCGGGATCCCGGTCTTTTCACAAATTTTTTCAGCCGAGGTCCGACCGATACCGTGAATATAGGTGAGTGCTACCACCACCCGTTTTCCGGTCGGAATGTTTACACCAGCAATGCGCGCCAAAGCTCGTACTCCTTGAGAGTTTGGATACTATAAATTCCGTCCGATGGGATTATGGAGGGCCGGATTATAGGCGCTTTCGGGAGCAAGTCAACACGTGCATCCCCTTGAAACGCCTGGGATTATTTCTCCCTACCCCAAAATTCCATCAATTTGTTTCTTCACCTCGTCGATGCTGGCCATGCCGTCTACCTTACTGAAAACGCCCGATTTTTCGTAATAGCCGATAATCGGTTCCGTCTGCGAGTGGTAATCGACCAATCTGGCCCGCACGGTTTGCTCGTTGTCGTCTGCGCGTCGTGTGAACGTCGTCCCTCCACACTTGTCGCAGACACCCTCTACAGCGGGTCTTTGGAACTCCTCATGGTAACCGGCACCGCAATTCGAGCACGAAAACCTGCCCGTTATCCGCCTGATCATGGCCTCGTCATCGACAGCGATTTCAATGACATGATCAATGGCGAGGCCGGCCCCTGCCAGCATGGCGTCGAGGGCCTCGGCCTGCGGCAACGTCCGCGGAAAACCGTCTAAAATGAACCCGTTCTTGCAATCCGGCTTCTTGATCCGGGCTGCCACAAGTTCGACGATCAACGCGTCCGGCACCAATTTTCCCGCTTCGATAATCTCCTTCGCTCTTTTGCCGACGTCGCTGCCAGATGCCACTTCGGCCCTCAGCATTTCGCCAGTCGACAGCTGTAAAATCTCATACGTTTCCTGGATCGTCTTCGCCTGGGTTCCCTTCCCGGAACCCGGGGGGCCCAGAAGAATGACGATACTCATCCCTTTCGGCCTCGTAGCCTCGATTTCTTGATCAAGCCCTCATACTGATGCGCGATCAGATGAGATTGAATCTGCGCAACCGTGTCCATGGTCACCGTGACGACGATCAGCAGGCTGGTACCGCCGAAATAGAACGGCACCGAATACTTCGAGATCAACAGTTCCGGCAGCAGACAGATCAACACCAAATAGGAGGCACCGACAACGGTCAAACGGGTCAGCACCTTGTCCAGGTAGAGCGCCGTATTCTTGCCCGGACGGATGCCAGGCACGAAACCGCCGTATTTCTTCAGGTTGTCGGCGGTTTCCTCCGGGTTGAAGACAACCGCCGTATAGAAGAAAGCGAAGAACACCACCAACGTCATGTAGATCGCCAGATAAACCGGCTGGCCGCGGCCGAGATAGGCGGCAACGGTGGTCATCCACTCGGGCCCCTGCCCGGCGGAGAAACTCATCACCGTAATCGGCATCAACAGCAGCGAACTCGCGAAAATCGGCGGAATCACGCCGGCCGTATTGAGCTTCAACGGCAGATGCGAACTCTCACCGCCGGTCATCTTATTGCCGCGCTGGCGTTTCGGATACTGAATCAGGATCCGGCGCTGTGCGCGTTCGACGAACACGATGAAGGCTATCACCGCCACCGACATGACCAGCAGGAAAAGAATGAATACGGTTGACAGCGCACCGGTGCGGCCCAATTCGAGCGTTCCGGCAAGCGCGCTCGGCAGGTTGGCGACGATACCCGCCATGATGATCAGCGAAATGCCGTTGCCGACGCCGCGCGCCGTGATCTGCTCGCCGAGCCACATCAGGAACATCGTGCCGCCA
>JAYOXJ010000340.1:0-3594 GCA_038152725.1 Rhodospirillaceae bacterium | reverse complement strand
CCTACCCCACCTGCCGTTTTAAAGGGCCTCAGGCGCAAGAGTTTTGAGGCCACCTTCCACAGCGCAAGACATCTGAGATCGCGCTGAAAGAACCTTAAAACAGCTCTGAAACGCCTCTTTGTGTCTACTAAATGTCTACTTTCTCAAAAACAAAGGGTTAGGGAGATATTTAAATCTACCCTAACCCATTGATTTTATTGGTACGCGCTGACGGACTCGAACCGTCGACCTACTGATTAAAAGTCAGTTGCTCTACCAACTGAGCTAAGCGCGCCCGAAAGCGTGCGGGAACATAAAAACCCGCGCCGGGAGGGTCAATGTCTTTTCCCGGGCCTTGGGATTCCGTAGAGGTTTCCAGCCTCAGCCAAGGCCCAGTTTTTTGGTGACGCGTTCGTGCACGCGGGCCGAGACGAACGACGAAATGTCGCCGCCCAAACGCGCGATTTCCTTCACCAATCTTGAGGCGATGAACTGCTGGCGCTCGGAAGCCATCAGGAACACCGTCTCGACGCGGTTGTTGAGGCGCGCGTTCATCGACGCCATCTGGAACTCGTATTCGAAGTCGGAGACGGCGCGAAGGCCGCGCACCACCATGGTGCCGCCCTGGCCCTCGACGAAGCTCATCAAGAGGCCGTCGAAAGGCTCGACTCGGATGCGCTCCTTGACGCCGTCGGCGAAGGCATCGATCTCAGCGCGCACCATGGCGGTGCGCTCGTCGAGCGTGAACAGCGGCTCCTTGCCGATGTTGACGGCGACACCGACGACCAGCCGGTCGACCAGCTTGGCCGCGCGCGTGATGATGTCCATATGGCCGTTGGTGACCGGGTCGAAGGTGCCCGGATAAACCGCAACGCGTTCCACCATTATTCTTCCCCCTTCTCGTCCACTTCATCGGCCGCCCCGTCATCGGAGGCGGTCGAGACTTCAGTGGCTTTCGCAGTATCGCCCTCGTCGGCGTCTTCGTCATCTTCCTCGTCGCCGAGATCACGGAGCCGGCTGACCGAAACCAGCGTCTCGCCGTCGGCGACCTTGAACACGGTGACGCCCCGAGCCGAGCGTCCGACCGTGCTGATCTGGTCGACCGGGCAGCGGATGATCTGGCCGCCGTCCGAGACCATGATGATCTGGTCGTCGTCCTGAACGGTGAACGCGGCGACGATGGCCGCCGCCTTCTCGCCCTTGCCGCGGCCGAGCTCGATGCCGGTGATGCCCTGCCCGCCGCGCCCGGCGATACGGTATTCGTAGGCCGAGGAACGCTTGCCGAAACCGTCGTCGGTGACGGTCAGGATGAATTCCTCGTTCTCGGCCATCTCCCGGAACTGCGGCTCTTCGAGGCGCTGGGCGAGTTCTTCGTCGCGGGCCTTGTCCTCGTCGCGGTCGGTGTAGTCGCCGCCGCGCAAACGCCTGGCCGCACTGACGGCCTGGAGATAGAGATCGCGTTCCTCGATGCCGACCTTGACGTGGCGAACCGCCGACATGGCGATGACCTCGTCCTCTTTGGCGAGCTTGATGCCGCGCACACCGGTCGACGCGCGGCTCGAGAACACGCGCACGTCGGAAACCGGGAAGCGGATCACCTTGCCGCCGCGCGCCGACAACAGCACGTCGTCGTCCTCGGTGCAGGTGCGCACGCGCACCAGCTTATCGCCGTCGTCGAGCTTCATGGCGATCTTGCCGTTGGCCATGACGTTGGTGAAGTCGGAGAGCTGGTTGCGGCGCACGTTGCCGGACGCGGTCGCGAACATCACATAGAGATCGCTCCAACTCGCTTCGTCCTCGGGCAGCGGCATCATCGTGGTGATGGTCTCGCCTTCCTTCAGGGGCAGGATGTTGACCATCGCCTTGCCGCGCGCCTGCGGCGTGCCCAAGGGCAGCTTGTAGACCTTGAGCTTGTAGACGATGCCGGTCGACGAGAAGAACAGCACCGGCGTGTGGGTGTTGACCACGAACACCTGGCTGACGAAATCCTCGTCGCGCGTCGCCATGCCGGACCGCCCCTTGCCGCCGCGCCGCTGCGCGCGATAGGTCGACAGCGGCACGCGCTTCATGTAGCCGCCGTTGGTGACGGTGACGACCATGTCCTCGCGCTGGATCAGGTCCTCGATGTCGTGTTCGAATTCGTTCTCTTCCAGCACCGTGCGGCGCGGGTCGGCGAACTGTTCCTTCATGGCGACCAGTTCGCCGCGCAAAAGCCCATAGAGCTTCTCGCGCGACGCCAGGATCGAGAGGTATTCCTCGATCTGCTTGCCGAGTTCCTTCAGATCGTCGCCGATCTTGTCGCGCTCGAGGCCGGTCAGCCGGTGCAGGCGGAGTTCCAGAATGGCGCGGGCCTGCGCTTCCGAGAGCTTGTACTTGCCGTCGATGACGGCATGGCCGGGCTCGTCCAGGAGCGCGATCATCGGGGCGACGTCCTCGGCCGGCCAGTCGCGCGCCATCAACTGCTCGCGCGCGGTGGTCGGGTCGGGCGCGGCGCGGATCAACGCGATGACGTCGTCGATGTTGGCGACGGCGACGGCGAGGCCGGCCAACACGTGGGCGCGCTCGCGCGCCTTGCCGAGCTCATAGATGGTGCGCCGGCGAATGACCTCTTCGCGGAAATTGATGAAGGCGACGAGGATGTCCTTCAGGTTCATCAACCTGGGCTGGCCGCCGTCGAGCGCCAGCATGTTGACGCCGAAGGAGGTCTGCAACGGGGTGAAGCGGAACAGCTGGTTGAGCACGATTTCGGGCTCGGCGTCGCGTTTGATCTCGATCACCACGCGCACGCCGTCGCGATCGGACTCGTCACGCAGATCGGCGATGCCCTCGATGCGCTTGTCGCGCACCTGCTCGGCAATGCTCTCGATCATCCGCGCCTTGTTCACCTGGTACGGGATCTCGTGCACGATGATCGCCATGCGGTCCTTGCGCACTTCCTCGAACGAGGTCTTGCCGCGCATGATCACCGAGCCGCGGCCGGTGTGGAACGCGCTGAGCACTCCGTTCTTGCCAAGGATGACGCCGCCGGTCGGGAAATCCGGCGCCTGGATGTAGTTCTCGACCAGTTCGTCGATGGTCACCGCCGGATCGTCGATGACGGCACAGCAGGCGTCGATCACCTCGCCCAGGTTATGCGGCGGGATGTTGGTCGCCATGCCGACGGCAATGCCGCCGGCGCCGTTGACCAGAAGGTTGGGGAAGCCGGCCGGCAGCACGCGCGGTTCGCTCTGCGATTCGTCGTAGTTGGGCTGGAAGTCGACGGTCTCGCGGTCGATGTCCTCGAGCAGCGCATGGGCCGAACGCGCCATGCGCGCCTCTGTGTAGCGCATGGCCGCCGCCTTGTCGCCGTCCATGGAGCCGAAGTTGCCCTGGCCGTCGATGAGCGGCAGGCGCATGGAGAAATCCTGCGCCATGCGCACCATGGCGTCGTAGATCGCCTGGTCGCCGTGCGGGTGATATTTACCCATGACGTCACCGACGATGCGCGCCGATTTGCGGTACGGCTTGTTGTACTCGTAGCCGTTTTCCTTCATCGAATAGAGGATGCGCCGGTGCACCGGCTTGAGGCCGTCACGCACGTCGGGAAGCGCGCGCGACACGATCACGCTCATGGCG
>JAYOXJ010000339.1:0-3603 GCA_038152725.1 Rhodospirillaceae bacterium | reverse complement strand
GCGCCTGGGCGGCACGGCGGCCTTCAAGGATGGCCTTGTCGAGATCCAGGACGAGGGCTCGCAATTGATCGCGCTGATGACCGGGGCGCGGCCGGGTATGACTGTCATAGATTTCTGCGCCGGTGCCGGCGGCAAGGCCCTGGCGCTGGCCGCGATGTTGGCACGTGACGGGCATGTCGCCGGCCGCCTGACCGCCTGTGACGTTTCACGGACCCGACTCGAACGGCTCAAGCCCAGATTGGCGCGGGCCGGGGCACATGCCGTCAAATGCCGGGTAATTGCCGCCACCGGCGATAGCTGGGTCGCCGAGAATGCCGGCACCGCCGACCGGGTGCTGGTCGACGCGCCCTGTACCGGTACCGGCACATGGCGCCGCGATCCCAACGCCAAATGGCGGTTCCAGCCGACCGACCTGGACGATCTGATCGCGCTGCAGCGTGCCATTCTGACCGAGGCGGCGCAGCTGGTGAAACCCGGCGGCCGGCTGATTTATGCCACCTGTTCACTACTGCCTGAAGAAAATGAGCATCAATTGCTCTGGTTCCTCGAACAATACCCTGGGTTCCAGGCTTTACCCGTCGGCGCCGTTTGGGCCGAAACCCTTGGCGGCGCTGGCCCTCCGGGCGGTCCCGGGCTGCGCATGAGCCCTGCATCGACGGGAACAGACGGCTTTTTTTGCTCGGTTTTGGAAACAAATGTTTCACATGGCAAAACAAGCTAAGTCCTTGCAAAATTTCATTCTTTGCTGTAAGCTGAGGTTCCACACTTTGTGAAGCGGATGAATTGGGGGTGCGATCTGCCGAATAACACGGCGGGCGCATGAGAGGGCTGTTCTTCCGCTGCCGTGCCGCTCCACTGGCTCGGCGTACCTAGGTCTAATCTACCCGGGAGGGAGTTTATGTCGTCCAGAAGTAACAATAAGAAACCAGAGCCGGATCAGCCGCCGATCAAGAAGGAGCGGAGCTGCCTGATGTGTAACAAGCAGTTCCAGTCCAGCCATATCGGCGAGCGCGTTTGCACCAACTGCAAAAGCACGGCCGCTTGGCGCGAAGGTAGCTTCGCCGCCTAATCCCTTTGCCGCCGCCCAACCTCTTGGGCATCTCGTGGCACGATGAAATTCAACGTTTACCCGCTGGCGCCGGCAGCCTAACCGGCGCCGCGTTCACGCATGCCTGCCATTTACCGTTTTTCAACGACTGTGTCGCTATCCTGAGTGATCGGCATCGCTGATCGTGCTGCCGGCACCTCTTAGGTTCCAGACGGGCCAGAAGGCCGGTTTGGAAGGAGAAACGACCATGCACGCCAAATTCAATGTCATCGGCCCGGGTCATCCGCTGGACGGACCGCACCCGACCGACTGATCGACCGAGACCGGCGCTCCTGCGTTGCGCCGGACATAGGCAACCCGCCAAAGGCGCGTTGCATTTCCGCCGCGATGGCCGAAAATGGCCGCCGCCATGGATATCCTTCTGCGCCAAAAACCCGATCCTCTTCCGGCCATCAATCCGGTGCCCGAATACGCCGTCGGCGGTCAGCGCCGGCAATGGTACGACGAGATGAAGGCTGCCTTGCAGGTGCCGTGGATGGGCGTCGTCACCATGGCCTTCGCCCACTTCCCCAACTTCTTCGCCGAACTGTGGCGGGGCCTCGAGCCGTTGGCCTCAAGCCAGGCATTCGTCGCGGCCGCCATGCGCCAGCAGAAGGACGTCGAGACCGCCGTTTCCGTACTTTCGCCGCCCGCCATCATCGAACGGCTGTTGAATGCCGGCTACGGCGAGCGCGAGATCGAGCAGATACGCGCCATCAACGCGGTATTCTCGCACGGCAATCACGCCTACGCGCTAATCGCCACCATCGCCCGGCATCTGCTGGAGGGTGGCGAAATCGGCGGCAGCGGTAACGCCAAGCCGTTCCAAGGTCGGCACGCACCGGATGTAACCGTGCCTTTGATATTGATGGAAGCACATCACGCCGACGCGCCGACACGCGCCGTCTACGACGACATCAAGCGCGTCCTCGGTCTGCCTTTCATCAACACCGACTACCGCGCCTTTGCGCGCTGGGCGAGCTATTGGGCCATGGCCTGGGGTGACTTGCGTGAGGTCGCCGGCAACCGCGAACACGAGGCGCTCTGCCAAGCCTACCACCAAGCCCTCGTCGCCGGCGTCACCGAGGGTTTGCCCAACCCCGGCAACCTCGAGAGCACACGCATCATCGAGGCCGCCGAAGCCGACGGCGGGCGCGATCAGGTGTTGCAAGTCGTACGCCTGTTCCAGTGGCTGCTGCCCGGCCTCGCCGTCAATGTCGCCTATCTCCGCCAACAGCTGGACGCAGCCTGATCTTCACATGACGCAAGACTTCCCCACCGCCTTCGCGGTCGACTGGCAGGCCGCGCCTGCCACCGTGATCGCCGCCGTCGCCGCCCACGCCGAGCGCGTAGAAACGCCGATCCCGACCGGTAAGCCCAGCGCCTCGATGGTTTGGCTTTGCTGGCCCGGCCCGGACGGCGTGCCACCGCTGGTACTGGTGCACGGCGGCTGGGGCTCGTGGACGCATTGGATCAAGACCGTACCGGCGATGGCGTTGCGTTCTACCGTTCTTGCTTGCGATCTACCCGGCCTGGGCGCATCCGGTGGCATCGGTCGGCCAGACGATATCGGCCCCATCGCCGAGGCGTTGGCACGCGGCATCGACGAACTGGTCGGACCGGCTGGGCGCTACGATATCGCCGGCTTCTCCTTTGGTGGCATCGCCGCCGCCCATGCCGCCGCCCAACACGGCGAACGCTGCCGTTCGTTCACAGCCGTCGGTGCCGCTGGCTTCGGTGCATTGCACTACATCGTCGGCGGCATTCAGGTGCCGGACCCACGCTTGCCGGACGCCGAAATCGATGCCGTCCACCGCTCCAATCTCAAGATCCTGATGCTGGCGGATGAGAGCGCAATTGATCCGCTCGCCGTCCACATCCACCGCGACAACATTTCACGCGGCCGGCTGCGCAGCCGGCGCATTTCGGTTTCCAGCGGCCTGGTCGAGGCTTTGCCGCGCATCCGTGCCCGCATCGGCGGCATCTGGGGATCGCGCGACATCACCGGCAATGGCGTCGCCATCATCGAGCAGCGCCGCGACATCTTCCGCGGCTACCAGCCTGACACCCCGTTCGACATCATCGAAGATGCAGGGCACTGGGTCATGTACGAGGCGGCGGAGGCCTTCAACGCAACGCTGGCGCGGCACCTAGAGCAGCACGCGTCGGCAGATTTGGCCTAAAATTCAGATCGCTTTGTCTTCCTCTTGATCGTCATCATCGGCGGAGAGCGAGCCCGCCGCCACCGCCAGCGCGCCGGCGGGCATCATCTGGATACCGGCGCCTTTGAGCGCCGCGAGCACGGCGCTGTTGACGGCATATCGGGCCTGGAAATAGTTCTGGCTCTTTACCCAGAAGCGCACACCCAAGACGATGCCGCCATAGGTAAAGTCGTGCACGCCAATCTGCGGCGGCGGCGCGCCGTCCAGTTCCGGCAGCGTCGCGACCGCGGCCCGGATGGCGGCAAGCGCCTTATCCGTATCCTGGTCGGCGCCGATGGAAACGCGGGTCTGTAC
>JAYOXJ010000338.1:0-3619 GCA_038152725.1 Rhodospirillaceae bacterium | reverse complement strand
GGCAAATGTCGCGGCGACGGCGGAACGAAGCTTGAGCGAGCTGCGAAGATCTTCGGGCAGGAAGGCCCAAAGGCTCCGCCACTCCGGCACCGGGCCGAGCAGACGCCTAAGGCGCAGCAGCGCGTCTTCCATGGTGTACATCTCGAACGGCTCGATATGCAGTGGCCCACCCGATTCCTTGCGGCGGTGCTGATCGCCATAGGCCTTCAAGAGATCGAACAGGCTGGCGTCCCAAACCGTGTTGAAGGTACGGCGGAAGATTTCCGGTTCGCCACGGCGGAAGAAATCGATGCCGAGTTGGCGCCTAGCCATCAACTGCTCGCCGGCGTCCTGCATCGACTGCAGGCGCTTCAACTGGAACGCCAGCGCGGCGGCCATTTCCTCACCGGTCGGTTCGTCCTCGCCGTCGAGATCGGGCAACAACAGGCGCGACTTCATGTAGGCAAGCCATGCCGCCATCACCAGATAGTCGGCGGCCAATTCCAGGTTCTGGCGGCGCGCCTCGGCGACGAAGGCGAGATACTGGTCGGCCAGCGCGACCATGGAAATTTGTGTAATATCCAGCTTGTGGTCGCGGGCGAGCGACAGCAGCACGTCGATGGGGCCCTCGAAGCCCTCGAGATCGACGACGAAGGCGGCGCCCGACTGCTCGGACGGCACGTCGAAGGCCTGACCTTCCTGGAAGGTCTCGGCGCCCGGTTCGCCCGGTTGTTCGCTGGATTGATCGTTCATGGCGGCCCCGACTACCAGATTCCGAAGGCGGTTAAAACACCGTTCATAAGATACTCCGCCGGCCGCCCGACCAACCACCAAAAGATATTCAGATCGACGCCGAGCCGGCTGCCCAAAAACGGCAGCGAAAACACCACGAAGAGCAGAATCACGATGCCAACGCGCTCCAATCTGGCGAGCCGAATGCCCAACGGCGGCGGCAGGAGCCCCACGGCAACCCGGCCGCCGTCCAGTGGCGGCAGCGGCAACATGTTGAAAACACAAAGCAAACAGGTGATCCAGACGGCATTGACCAAATTCTGGCCGAGCCAGTCGCGAAGATCGCCGTGGGCAAACACCAGGGCATGCATGAAACCGGCGGCAACCACCGCCAGCAACAGATTGGCGGCAGGGCCGGCTGCGGCGACCAGCACCATGTCGCGGCGCGGATTGCCGAGCCGGCGGAAGTCGACTGGCACGGGTTTGGCGAATCCGAACATCATCCGTCCGCCCGAGCCGAGCAGTAGCAGGGCCGGCAAAATGACCGTCCCGAAGGGGTCGATATGCTTCAGCGGATTGAAGGTGACGCGGCCAAGCAAATGCGCCGTCGGATCGCCGAGCCGCCACGCGACCCAGCCGTGCGCCGCCTCGTGGAAGGTGACGGCCAGCATCACCGGCAGCACCCAGACGGAGGCGATGTAGCCAATCTGCTGCCAGTCGAAGTCCATCATCATGCCAAAAGCTCTTCCAATCGTGCGAGTGCCGCTTCATCGCTGATATGGTCGGCCACGGTCCCGCGTCGCAAGGTTTCGGCGGCGGCGACACGTTCGCAGGTCTTGGCGCTCATCGGCCGGCTGCCCGACGCGGCGGATATCATCTCCGCCATGTCGCCGGAACAATGCAGCGCGATATCGCAGCCGGCGGCGAGGACGCGGCGCGCGCGAGCTTCGAAGCCGCCGGAAAGCGCCTTCATGCCGAGATCGTCGGAAACCAGGACGCCGTCGAAACCGAACGAACCACGGATGATCCGGTCGATCACCTGCACCGATGTACTCGCCGGCTCGGCGCCGTCGATAGCGGTGTAGACCACATGAGCGGTCATCGCCCAGGGCGCGTCGGCGAGTTCGCGGAACGGCGGGAAGTCGACCGCCTCGAGGATATCGAGCGGCGTTTCCACCGTCGGCAGTTCCTCGTGGCTGTCGGCACGCGCCCGGCCGTGACCCGGCAAGTGCTTGATTACCGGCGCGACGCCGGCGGCGAGCAAACCGCGACAGACGCAGCGGCCGAGGTCGGCGACGCTTGCCGGGTCGGCACCGAGCGCACGGTCGCCGATGATGTCGTGAGCATCAGGCTGCGGGACGTCGAGGACCGGTGCGCAATCGACAGTGATGCCGAGCGCCGAAAGTTCGCGGCCGATCAAGAGCGCGTTGAGATAGGCCCCCTCACGCGCGGCGTCCGGATTTTCACCGAACAGCCGGGCAAAGGCCGCGCCCGCCGGCGCGGCCCGCCAATGCGGCGGCTTGAGGCGCTGCACGCGCCCCCCCTCCTGATCGATCAAAACCGGTGCATCGGCGCGGCCGACGGCGTCGCGCATTTCCGCAATCAGGGCGCGGACCTGGTCCGGCGCCTCCACGTTGCGGGCGAACAGTATGAAGCCGAGCGGATCGACATCGCGGAAGAAGCTTCGCTCTGCGGGCGTGAGACGCGGACCGGCGGCGCCCAGGATCAGGGCCGCATGCGGGGTCGTACCGGCCATGGCGTCAGGCGCCCGGCTTAATGACGAGGCAACCGATACGGCGCTTGGCGAGTTCGTCACAGAGCTTGCGCGCCTCCGGGTCGCCGGCCAACGGGCCGACGCGAAGACGGTAGAACACGCCCTTCTTCGGACCCAAGTCGACCTTGGTGACCGTCAGGCCGAGATCGCCGAGAAGGTCTAGATTTTTCCGCCGCACCCGGTCCCACTCGGCGCGCGCCGCTTCCGGCGTGCGGGCGGCGGCCAACTGCACCCGATAGGCCTTGTCGTCGCCACCGGTACCGGCCGGCGGCGTCGACGGTATCGGCGTGCGTGTGGCGATTTCCGTCGGTTTCGACGCGGGAGCCGGCGGCGGCGGTGCCGGAGACACCACCGGCTTCGGTTCCGCCTTCGGCGCGGGAGCCGGTGGCGGTGCAGGTGTCGGGGTGGTAGAGCGCAGCGGTAGCGGTTCGCTTTTTCGCAGGCTCAAGGGCTCGCCCCGCTTGGCGAGCTTGATCGGCTCGCCGGCACGCGGCGCCTGTTCGGGCGCGCTCGGCGGCTGCGGCGGCGTGACGTTTTTCACATCCGCGAGTTCCGGCACGCGCGCCGTCTTCGGTTGCTCGGCCTCCGGCGGCAAGGGCGACGCAGGCGCGCCGCTCTCGGCGCGCGGCATGGGCATGGGCATGGGCAGCGGCGCCTCGGGCCGTGGCAACAGGTGCTCGACAGGCGGTGTCCCCTCCTCGCCCCCGGCGAGACGGTTGTAGATCAGCTTGTCGCGGTTAGGCACCTGAAGACCGCCTGGGTTCTCCGGGCGCACCTTGACCGGCGCTTCATCGGCGCGGATCAAAGGCGCCTCGCCGTCGCCGTGGCCAAGCATGCCCATCAGCTTTTCGCCGTAAACCGTCCACGCGGCACCACCCGCAGCCAGGATCACGACGAGGCTGAGCACGATCTTGAGGCCACGACGGCTGGCCGGCCGCGGGATAGGCTGCCCCACCGGCTCGAACTCCAGTGCGTCGGAGGCCGTTACCTTTAAATCCGATCTGTCGCGCGCCATGTGCGCGGTCACCTCTCAGAACGAAAGTCCGCGAATCGCCCCTATTATATCACTTGGCGCCGACGCTCAGGATATTCTTGCCTGCAAATCGAACAGCCGCCGGTGCTCGTCGAGGGCGA
>JAYOXJ010000337.1:0-3654 GCA_038152725.1 Rhodospirillaceae bacterium | reverse complement strand
CTGAGCGCCGCCCTTTTTTCGTTGCGGGTATCTCTTACGCGGTGCCGACGCGCTCACGTGCCTGCAGTTCGCGCCACAGCACCTTACCCGAACTCGAGCGCGGCAGGTCGTCGGTGAACTGATAGAGTCTGGGCACCTTGTAGGCGGCCATGCGATGGCGGCACCAGTCTTCGATGGCGGCGGCGTCGGCCGCGTGGCCGGTCTTGGGCACGATCACCGCCTTCACGGTTTCGCCGCGCTTGGCGTCCGGCGCTGCGATGATGCAGACCTCCTTGATGTCGGGGTGGCCCTGCATCATGGCCTCGACCTCCGCCGGCCACACCTTGTAGCCGGAAGCGTTGATCATGCGCTTCAGGCGGTCGACGAAATAGAAGTAGCCCTCGTGGTCGTAGTAGCCGAGATCGCCGGTGCGGAAGAAGCGCTTGGCGTCGATCTCGATCAAGGCGTCCCTGGTGGCCTCGGGCTGGCGCCAGTATTCGGTGAACAGTTGCGGCGCCGCGATGACGATCTCGCCGGTCGCCTCGGGCCCAAGCTCGGCCAGCGTATCCGGATCGACGATGCGCGAATCGACGTCGAAGATGGGAATCCCAAGGCACTGCGGCTTTGCGTGTTCGGAAGGATTGATGTGGCTCGCCGCCATGGTCTCGGTCAGACCGTAGCCCTCGACGTAGTCGAGCCCGGTCAGGTCCTTGATGGTGAGCGCCAGCACTTCCGGCATCTGCGCGCCGCCGCCGCCGATGGCGACCAGCGACGTGAGATCGAAGTTTTCGAGGTCCGGGTCGGAGAAGAAATCGATGGCGGTGGCGGTGATGAAACGCCACTGCGTGACCCGGTGGCGGCGGATCAACTCGGCCGCTGTGGTGCGGTCCCAGCGGGTCATGATCACCATGGTGGCGCCGGCGAATACGGTGGTGTTCATGGCGTTCTGCATGGCGGTGACATGGAAGAACGGCAGGCTGACCAGTGTCACCGAGCAGGGCGGATAGGCGTACCAGTTGGCGTAGGCGAAGACCGTGGCGCCGGCGGAGCGGTGCGTATGCAGGCAGCCCTTGGGCCGGCCGGTGGTGCCGGACGAATAGGGCAGCACCGCCCAGTCGTCGATGTTTGCCGTAGCGGGCCGCGGCGTGATGCCCTTGCTGAGCGCGTCTTTCCAGGCGACGGCGTTCGGTGCGGTGATCGGCCGAGCGGGTGCGGCGACGACGTCGGGGAGCTTGAGATCGCTTGGTTGGGTCAGGGCTTCGCCATAGGCGGCGACGATGACGTGCGGCAACGCGCCCGACGCCAGCAGCGGCGCGAACAGCTCCTCCAGCTCCTGGCCGATGATGGCGGCGCGGGCTTCGGTATCTTGGACGATATGTGCGAGCTCGTCGGAACGCATCATCGGATTGACCGGCACGACGACGGCGTCGGCACGCAGCACCGCATAGAAGGCGACGACGAACTGCGGCGCGTTCTGCATGTCGAGGATAACGCGCTCACCCCTGGCGAGGCCGATCTCGGATTGCAGATAGCCGGCGAGCGCATCGACGTCGCGTTTGAGCTCCGCGTAGGTGATGGCCGTGCCGTAATAGTGGATGGCGATCTGGTCCGGCGTGCGTTTGGCCGCGATCTCCAGGTTCTCGACCAGCGTCGTCTCTGGGCGGATCAGCGCGAACGGCCGGCCCTTGGGCCAGACTTTGCGGTGAAGATCGAACACGGGCACCCTCCCCTTGCCGCGCGTCCGCCGCTCAGTGCCGGGTTTCCATGGTCAGTACCACCTTGCCGGTGGACTTCCTGCTTTTCAGCATGGCCATGGCTTTGGCCGCGTCGGCGAGATCGAAGGTATGGGAGATGTGCGGCTTCAGCTTGCCCGCCTCGTACCAATCCATCAGCGTGGCGAACGACGAACGCACCAATTCCGGCTGCAGCTTTCTGTGCGCGCCCCAATAGTAGCCGATCAGCGTGATGTTCTTGACCAGCAGGATGTTGGCCGGCGCCTGCGGCACGGTACCGCTGGCGAAACCGACCACCAGGATGCGGCCCATTTGCGCGGTGGCGCGGAGCGAGGCGTCGAAGGCCATGCCGCCGACCGGATCGTAGACGGCGTCGGTGCCGCGCCCGTCGGTCAACTGCTTGACCCGTTCGCGGATGTCCTCCGCCTTGTAGTCGATCAGATGATCGGCGCCGTACCGTTTGGCGACGGCGAGCTTGTCGGCGCCGCCGGCGGTGGCGATGACGGTGGCACCCAGGAGCTTGCCGATCTCGACCGCGGTGAGACCGACGCCACCAGCCGCACCGTGCACCAGCAGCGTTTCGCCCGGCTGCAGCTTCAGTTTATCGACGAGGCCGATATGCGAGGTGCCGTAGACGATGGGAAAGCCGGCGGCGATGGTGAAGTCCATCGAATCGGGGATGCGCACGACGTCTTTCGCCGGCGCCACCACCTCGGTGGCGTAGCCACCGTAATGCACCATCGCCATGACCCGGTCGCCCTGTTTGAAGGCATCGACGCCGGGCGCGCATTCGAGCACCTCGCCGGCGACCTCGAGGCCGGGGCTGAACGGAAACGGCGGGCGCACCTGGTACTCGCCCTTGACCATCAGCGTGTCGGCGAAGTTGACGCCGGCGGCCTTGACCGCGATGCGCACACCATCCGCCGTCATCTCCGGCGCGGGCGCGTCCTCGACCTGCATGGCTTCGGCTTCGCCCCAGTCGTGACACAAAAAGGCGCGCATGGCATCTCACCTCATCAACTTGATTGTCCGGTGGTTTTGCCCGACCCTGGGCAACCCTGCAAGACCATATGGCCAGGGCGAAAACGGGAGCTAACCCTTGCGCGGCTACTTCGGCATCGGCGTCGAACGCATCTCCAAGACGATGAACGTCGGCAATCTGTTCCGCTCGGCGCACGCCTTCGGCGCCAGCTTCGTGTTCACCGTCGCCGCCATCTACGAACGCGACGAAGGCGCCAAGTCCGACACCTCTGACGCGCGCGGCCAGTTACCGTTCTACAGTTTCCCGGACGCCAAATCGCTGGTTTTGCCGGCGGACTGCCGGCTGGTCGGCGTCGAGTTGATGGACCAGTCGGTCGAACTGCCGAGCTTCCGCCATCCCGGTCAGGCTGCCTACGTGCTGGGGCCCGAGCGCGGCGAGCTCTCGCCGGAACTGGCGGCGCGCTGCGACTGGGTGGTCAAGATCCCGACCCAGTTCTGCGTCAACGTAGGCATCGCCGGCGCCATCGTCATGTACGACCGGCTGATATCGCTCGGCCGCTTCGCCGATCGGCCGGTGCGGCCCGGTGCGCCGACGGAGGAACTGCCCGAACACGTCCACGGCGGGCCGTTCTCGAGGAAGGCGAAGCTGATGGAAGCCTATCGGACCGAGGCGCCGGAAACCTACAACGACTGAAGCGAGGCGGGAGTCGGGCTCATTCGTTCCAGCCGGGCGCCATGCGGACGACGCCGGCGGCGCGGCCGGCGGCGTTGACGATGACCGGTTCGGCGATTGGTGCGATCTCGGCCCTGGTCCTGTCGTCGATGACGCCGAGATGATCGAGCAGCGCCGCCACGGCGACGTCGGATGCCCGGCCGGCGCCGTCCTCGACTTTGAGCGCGACGCCGAGCTTGAGCTCCGGCACGATGGCGATGTGCACGCCCTCGGCGCCGGTCTTGGTGG
>JAYOXJ010000336.1:0-3732 GCA_038152725.1 Rhodospirillaceae bacterium | reverse complement strand
TCAAATCAGGCGATACGGAACCGGAAAGGACGGCAAAGGGATTGGCTGTGAACATATATCAGTCCCAACAGTGGTTGTTTGGGTGGTTACTCGAGAATCTCGTAAAGCGGCACTGGGGCGCACGGACTCGCACTGACGGAAATTACGGTGTCGCGCATTGGGCGCGCACGGGCTCCGGTGAAATGCAGCGTCGGCATTTTGCTTTTCGCACTCCCCCCTGATGGCCCCGGCGCATCAAGCGCCGGAACGCCCTGTCGACATAGCCCGCCGACAGGTTGGTTGTCCAGAAAAACGACAAAAAACCGAACAAAACAACAAATTTATCCCATTAGTGGGACTTTTCTGTGTTTTCGGTATTCGGGGCACACGTTGATGTCAGTCCAACGCGTGTTACACTGCCGGCTCCGGACATATTCAATTTTTGTATAATAATTGCCCAAGGGAGTCAACGAAAAGCGCAGTTTTACTTGGGATTTTCCGTGGTTCCGGTGGGCTCGACTGAGAGCGCCCGCCCGGCCGCTCGGAGGTCTTGGATCAAACGTCCGCGCTCTGCCGATCCGAGCCGGCCGCTGAGCGCCAATACGGTGAGCGCTCCAATGGCGCGGCCGAGGCCATCGAGGACCGGTACGGCAAGCGCCGTGACGCCCAGGATGTAATTGCCGTCGTCGGCGGCGTAACCGTCCTGCCGGGCGGCCGCGATCTCGTTGAGCCAGGTCCGGCGCGTCGGCGCCGATTGCCATTCCAAATCATCGAAGCCGGCGACGACGCGCTCTGTCGGCCAACCGCCGAAAGCGGCGAAACAACGCCCGGTCGCGCTGGTCAGGGCCGGGAAGGTGCTGCCCAGGTTGGCGTGCACGCTGAAATTAGTGGTAGCGCAAGCGATAGCGGTGACGGTCAGTCGCGGTCCGCCGTCCCACTCGATACCCAGCGCGGTGACGCCATGGTCGCGGGCGAGGGCATCCAGGTGCGGCTGGAACCGGCCGGCCAATGGCAGGCGCTCCAAAAACGGGCGCGCCAACGCCAGGGTACCGGGACCGAGACGGTAGCGTTTGGTGCCGGGATCGGCCTTCACCATGCCTTCGTGGGCGAGCGTGCGTAGGAGATGCATCACCGTACTGGCGACAAGGCCGAGGTCGGCGGCGATCTCGCTCACCGTCATTGCGCGCTCGGCGGCGCCCAACAGCCGCAACACGGCGAGGGCGCGTATCACGGCGTTGACCGGCTTTGCGGGCAAGCTTCCGTCGGGCATGGGAAGAATGCTAGCGTCTATACAATTATTGTCAATAGACAAAAAATAATTCGATATTGACAATAATTTTCACCGCCGCCTACCATCGCCGCAGCACCGGGGAGGACGGGGCGGGGATGACGCGACTTACCGATTTCACGAGCTATGCGGATGCCTGGCGGCATTTCTCGAAGGATGCCCTGTGGGCGCTGTTCGATGGCGACCGGGCCCGGCTCAACATCGCGCACGAATGCGTAGACCGCCACGATCCGGACCGCGTGGCGATCCGCATCGCCAAGACCGATGGCGGCGACGAGATCATAACCTTCGGCGAACTCGCCCTGGCGTCGAACCGCTTCGCGCAATGGCTTGGCGCGCGCGGCATCGCGGCCGGCGAGCGTGTCGCCATCATGGCCGAACCGACGCTGGCGTTCTATGCGGCGCTGTTCGGCGCGATGAAGGCCGGCGCGGTCGCGGTACCGCTGTTCACGTTGTTCGGGCCGGACGGGCTCAAGCTCCGCGTCGAGGACTGCGCGCCGTCCGTGCTTTTGCTGGCGCCGGAGAAGCGCGACCTCGCCGCTTCCGTCCAGGTGCCGGTGGTCATCGCCGACAATGCGTTCCTGGCCGAACTGGCGGCGATGCCGGCAAGCTTCGAGCCGGTGATGGACGCCGACGCCATGGCGATGTTCCAATACACCTCGGGCACCACGCGCGAGTTGCCGGAAGCGGTCAAGCACCGTCACCGTGCGATCGTCACGGTCACCATCGCGGCGCTCTATGCCACCGGTGTGAGGCCGGGCGACCGCTTCATGTGCCCGTCGTCGCCGGCTTGGGGTCACGGGCTTTGGCACGGCACACTGGCCCCCCTCGCACTTGGCGTCACCATTGCTGCCTACGCCGGCCCGTTCCGCCCCGAGCGCCTAGTTCAGGCGCTTGACGATTTCGCCGTCACCAATCTGTCGGCGGCGGCGACGCACTACCGGATGATGCGGAACTCAGGCGCGCTCGCCGGGCGTCGCATGGAACTGGAAAAGCTGACCTTCACCGGCGAGGCCATGGATGGCGCCACCGCCGAATGGGTGCGCGACACCTTCGGCCAGTACGCCAGAAGTTTTTACGGCTCGACCGAGGTCGGAGTGGTGCTTGCCGGCTTTCCCGGCGCGGCGGATTTCGAGTTCAAGCCGGGATCGCTCGGCAAGCCGGTGCCCGGCGTCGAGGTCGCAGTGCTTGGAACTGACGGCCGGCCGGCGGCTGCTGGTGAGGTTGGGGAGATCAACGTCAAGCGCCAGGGGACATGGTTTCCGATCAAGGATCTCGGCCACGTCGACGCCGAGGGGCACTTCTTCCACGATGGCCGCGCTGACGACGTCATCATCTCGGCCGGCTGGACCATGAGCGCCCAGGAGATCGAGGACACGCTGCTCAAGCATCCCGACGTCAGGGAGGCGGCGGTGATCGCGGTCCCCGACGCGACCCGCGGCCAGGTCGCCAAGGCGTTCATCGTCTCGCCCAGGCCCGGCGATGATGCCTTCGTCAAGGAAATCCAGGACCACGCCAAGAGCCGCCTCGCGCACCACGAATATCCGCGTCAGGTCGCCTTCGCCGCCAGCCTGCCGAAAACGCCGGCCGGCAAGATCAACCGAAAGGCGCTTCGAGACGCCGTCGCGGCCGGTGCGCAAGAAACTTGAACCCAGGAGGAACGCAACGCATGCAAAAAGCCATGGACAACACGCCGGGCAATTTTCCGGTCATCACCGAACGCGGGCTCGACGAACTGCGCCAGCGCATCGGCATCCGGATCGAGAACGAGATCGAGCCCTGGTGCCATGAGGCGACCCGCGACAACATCCGCCACTACGCGCACGGCATCGGCGACGACAACCCGCTGTGGTGCGATCCGGCCTACGCGGCCAAGACGCGTTACGGCGGCATCGTCGCGCTGCCGTCCTTCCTATTCGCGTGCTCACGCATCATCTCGGGCTACGTCGGCGGCCTGCCGGGCGTGCACGCGATGTGGGCCGGCGCCGACTGGACCTGGCACAATTGGACCAAGCGAGGCGACGAGATCAGGACCGAGTCGTATTTAAAGGACCTGATCGAACACGACACCCGCTTTTCCGGCCGCGCCGTCCAGCAGATCTACCACGTCGATTTCTACAACCAGCAGGGCGACCACCTGGCCGAGGCCGACTCGTGGTGTTTCCGTACCGAACGCGACACGGCGCGCGAACTCGGCACCAAGTACAAGGAGCTGAAGGCCAAGCCGGCCGAGCGCTACACCGACGAACAGCTCCGCGAAGTCTTCCGCCACTACGCCGAGGAAAAGGTGCAGGGCGCGGAGACGCGCTACTTCGAAGATGTCGCCGAAGGCGATGAACTGCCGACCATGGTGAAGGGGCCGATGACGGTGACCGGTTTCATCGCCTACGCCCAGGGCTGGGGCGGGCTTTATATCCGCGCCAACAAGCTCAACTGGAAACAGATCCACGCCCATCCGGGCCTCG
>JAYOXJ010000335.1:0-3815 GCA_038152725.1 Rhodospirillaceae bacterium | reverse complement strand
GTGTCGAAGTAACTGAACTCGCCTTATCAGCTGTCCTAGAATACCAGTAAATTGAGAGTCAATAATATAATCCATGCCATCGATCTTTTTCCATCTATCTTGGGTAGCTATAAAAGTCACATCATGACCATTAGCAATGAAACCTTCCCGTAAATTTTTGTAGAAACCGCTATACTCCTCAAGTAAAAGTATTTTCATCTTTTCTAAACCTTTTCATCTTATTTGATTCTCTTATTAGCCCTTAAATTTATTTACAGCATCACATACACGATTAACATTTTCATTAGACATGGTAGGATCCATCGGCAAAGATAAAACTCTTCTGCTTAGAGTTTCGGTAATAGGCAAATCGCCTGAAAGATGATCTGATAGCCCGACTTGAAGATGAGGAGGTACTGGGTAATGGATAAGTGTCTCAATTTTATTTTTTGCTAAAAAATTTTGAAACACATCTCTAGCTTCAGTTTCAACCACAAATAAATGCCAAACGTTTGACTCGTCATCATTATTTAATGGTAATTTAACTAAGGGATTGGATATATTCTTAAAATATATCTTCGAAATCTCTCTTCTCCTCAGAATATCAGCCTGCAGATACTTTAACTTAATACTAAGCAAACCTGCCTGAAGTGGATCAAGCCGACTATTTGTCCCACTAACGTCTGCAAAATATCTTTTTGAAAATCCATAATTTTGAATTTTACGGATCATGGAATCTAGATCTTCATTATCTGTAGTAACTATACCTGCATCACCTAGCGCACCCAAATTTTTACCTGGATAAAAACTAAAACCTCCGGCATCACCCCAGGATCCAGATACTTTTTTATTTTGTTTAGCGCCATGAGCCTGGGCACAGTCTTCAAGCACTAATAAATTAAACTTAGCGGCTACCATACAAATCTTTTCCATAGGTGCCAACCTGCCATACAAATGCACAGGAATAATGACACGAGTCTTTGCAGTGATTACCTTGGCTAAATTGTCGGGACAAATATTGTGGGTAATTGGATCGGGATCAATCAAGACCGGTTTCAAATTCTGATTCATCACAGCTAGGACAGTAGCGATAAATGTATTGCCTGGCAAAATAACTTCATCGCCGTCCCGTAGCCGACCTAACTCTTTCCACGCCTGTAACGATAAGGTTAAGGCATCAAGTCCGTTACCAACACCGATAGCATATTTAGTCCCACTATAATCAGCGAACCTCTCCTCAAATCCTGAAACGTAATCGCCACCAATGTAAACACCCGAATCCAGAACATCAGTCATTGCTGCAATCAGTTCCTCTCTGTATCGTCGATTAATTGCTCTAATATCTAAAAATCTAATCATAGGAATACCATTTATATCAGGTTATAGACTGATGGCGTATGTATCATAACAAATTGCAGCCATGTTGAATTCTTCTTTAGCTTTAATTAGTTGTAGATTTAGCTTTCTCCCGCCATTTTCAGTCGATATACCGAAATCAAACCATTTTGATGTTTGGAAATGGGAAAGACACTCAACAACAATGAAATCCAATCCACGATATAACTTTGCTTTTGCAGATGTAGCGATATACTGCGCATGAACACATTGATCGTTAGCATAGAGTATTGCACCCCCCTCACATTCACCATCAATAATTAGATCGAAAATTCTAATATTCTTCCTAAATTTACTGTTCAAGTAATTCATCTCGGAAAATGTATGTACAGCATTTACAGAGTATTTTTCAGAAAGATTTTTGTTAACAATATTTAATATATCCTTGGCATCACGGGTTTCCAACAGCTGACAACCAGATTGAACAGCCTTCTTATGGCCTGACATTTTCTTACCACGAATGGACTGGACGCCGATAGGTATAGAGGAAGACACTTCACGTTTAATTAGCTCGAACCCATTTATAAAAAGACAATATAGATCTTCATCGGCTGGCAATTTATGGTAGATATATGGAATAGCCTTATAGACAAATTCTTCAACGCCATTTTCACGCAAGTATGCCAACAGGGACTCAAAGCAATCGAGCGCCTTTTTCGTTGTCATATTTGCTCGATAAACTAACCCGCCATAGGTCAGCCCACCATGACTAGTAACCACACGACTGTCAATTGATGCTGGTAAGACGGCAAGAAGGTCATTTTCGTCGAAAAACAACAGAGAGTAGTCAATAAATCTGTCCGAGTGATATTCCAAATAATCTCTGAAAAATAAAAATGTCCCATTTTTACTCTCCCTGACCGCGGCATCCCATGATTTTTTATATTCGTGCTTGTACTTTATAATTTTCATAAAGTTAGAGAGAGCTCCAAGTATCCTATACCATCTTTACCGAATCCATTTCCGTTATAGAACAAAAAATATCTCCCGCTGTCAGGCACAAAAACAACCGATGGAAAATAGATCATTTCCGAATCGAAGCCGTCTTTGGAATGGGTAACCTCAGAAAATATATCTTCATTCTTTACCCAATTCCCTAGTCCATCAATAGCAGCGCAGCCAATAAAATATTTCATATCTAGCAATCGTCGAGTGTAAAATACGAACAACTGATTCTTAATTTCAATGATTTGAGGACGTCCAAGTCCATGCTCAACTTCATAATCACAGCTTAATATTTTTGTACCTACCGATGAGAAATCCGAATGAGAAAGCGATTCTTGATAAGCGATATCATAGGTAGGACGGTCCTTTCCGCCCACGAATGTAAAACTGCTCCCGATAGAATAAACGGTCTTGTATATATCGCCATTCTTAATGACAGATTGACCAGCTCTCACTAAAAGTCCTTCATCCTTCCGATCTAAAATCGGAGCTTTGGAAACCCGTTCAAAATTCTCACCGTCAGATGAAACCGCCAAACCTCCAAAATTGTAATGCGCCACCTTATGGCCTTTTTGAAACCCGGTGTAATAAAGATGAACTCGACCATCGATAACAGAGGCATGCCCTGGAAACACACCATTATCGTCAAACATACCATCTTCACCTATATCTAGGACCGGTGAGTCGTGAACCGCCAAAACATTACTCGGGTCATTTGGATCGAGATCCATATAGGTAATCCTCGAAACAGGACCGTCATCCCAGCCTCCAAAATAAACCCTAATTACTCCATTCCAAATAATTGCCGTGGGCGCCATACTATGTGATTGCCACCAGCCCTCTCCTTCAGATTTTTTAAAAATAAAGCCTTTCTTTACGAACTTAAAGTCTTGTATCAATTAAACCCTCCACCATGCTTGGGTCAAATGTTGGGATACAGCATTTTTTAGAAACTGACATTCTTTGAGAAAAACTGTCATCAATAAAAATTGAATTCGGACTAGTGATATAGTCTTCTTTATTATCAGACTCAGACAACCAAATTACTTCATCAAACAATCCAAATAAGCTATAGCGTTTCAAATACTTTTCAAGATCGTTTTCAAGAGATTTCGTAATCAATGTAAGCCTGACGGAATTGTTCTTACACTGATAAATAAAAGAAATCATTTCCAAATTAACTTTTCCCTTAATTACAATCGTGTCATCGAGATCTATGTAGGCGTGATCATAAAAAATATCTAGCTTGAATCTATTATTGAGAGCTCGATCGATAATCACATTATGAGACTCAGGATTAATTTCAAAAACCTTTCCTTCTAGATAATAGATATAGAGCAATGGTAAATTAACTCCTCTCATCCGACTGAACGCCATAGTGCCTGCGACACGAGTTTCAATCTCAAGCAATACCAACGTCCCGTCACTCCTTTCCTTTAATTGGAAAAACCAGAGTCCATCTATGTTCAATTTAGTCAAAATTTTAGAAGCAATCT
>JAYOXJ010000334.1:0-3847 GCA_038152725.1 Rhodospirillaceae bacterium | reverse complement strand
AAGGCAACAAAAAAGCCCGCTTTCGCGGGCTCTCCGTTTGGGCCTCGCAGCCCGTAACCGGCGGGTTCGGCCGGTTCAGGCCGCGGCCTGGGCCGCTTTGACCAGCTTTTTCAGCCGGCGCAGGTTGGACGGCAGGTCGGCGTCCTTGGCATCGAGCAGGAAGGCGTCGATACCGCCCTTGTGTTCGACCGAGCGCACCGTGGCGGCGGCAATGCGAAGCTTCACCGGGCGGCCGAGCGTGTCCGACATCATCGACACCGTCTGCAGGTTCGGCATGAACCGGCGGCGGGTCTTGTTGTGGGCGTGGCTGACGTTGTTTCCGGTCTGAACGGCCTTGCCGGTCAATTGACAGCGTCGGGACATGATCTCGTTCCTCTGGGTCGTGCACAAAAGGCCCAGCAAGGGGCCGTAAGGCGGGATTTTTAGGCGATGGCGGGCCCGCCGTCAAGCCAAAGTGGGGCGCTTATCCGACCAGGGCCGGGCGCGCTCGAAACAGGCCGCCGCGTGCAGAACCCGGCCATCCGCCAGCCACGGCCCGACGATCTGCAGCGCCACCGGCAGTCTGGCCTTTGTCCAGCCCGTCGGCAGCGTGATCGCCGGGTGGCCGGTCATGTTGAAGGGATGCGTGTAGGGGTACCAGGAAGCGCGCGGCTCATCGAGCTTTTGGCCCTCGATCTCGATCGGCTCGCGCGGGTCGTGGTCGATGGGGATGGCCGGCCGGGCGATGGTCGGCGTCACCACCAGATCGACGTTGTCGAACCACGACTGCACCTGGCGGAATACCGTGGTGCGGGTCTGCATGGCGGCCTGCACGTCGGTGGCCGAATAGTCCGCGCCCTTCTTGGTCCAGTAGCGCAGCGTCTCGGTCATCCTGTCGCCGAGCTGTTCCATCAGTTTGGAGAACCGGACGGCGAAGGCGGAGAAGATGATCGGCTGCCAGATCGGCAGCGTCGGGGTGAACGGCCCCTCGTAGGGGACCAGTTCGGCGCCCAATTCCTCGAAGGCGGGCAGTGCGCGCTCGAACAGTTCGCGGGTTTCGGTATCGATGACGTCGTTCCCTAAGAACATGCGCCAGCCGATCCGGACCCCTTTCAGATCGCCCTCGCCCCTCGCAGCCTTCGCCAGATCCTCGACCGGCGGGCGACCCAGGGAATGGATGTCCGAGGGGTGTGGTCCGGCCATGGCAGCGAGCATCAGCCCGGCGTCGGCGACCGTGCGGGTCATCGGCCCGATGAACGAGAAGAGCCCGAAGGTCTCGCCGTTCATGTCGTGCGGCACCAGGCCGAGCGTCTGCTTCATGCCGACGATGCCGCAGGCCGCCGCCGGGATGCGGATCGAGCCGCCGGCGTCGGTGCCGACATGCAACGGCGCAAGACCCGCCGCGGCCGCCGCACCGGCGCCGCCGGACGACCCGCCGGCAGTCAGGCTTTGGTCCCAGGGGTTGTAGGTCTTGCCGAACAGCGGCGCCTCGGTCATTGGCTTGTGGCCGAACTCAGGCGAGGTGGTCTTGCCGACCAGGATGGCACCGGCGGCGCGCAGGCGCGCCATGGCGACGCAGTCCGTGTCGGGGACGTTGTTCTCGTAGGCTAGTGAGCAGAACGTGGTCCTGACGCCTTTTGTGTTGAGCAGGTCCTTCACGCCCAGCGGCACGCCGTGCAGCGGGCCGAGATCGGCGCCTTTCGACTTGGATTTAGCGCGGGCCTGGTCGGCGGCCTTGGCGTCGCGGCGGGCCTCGTCGGCTGAGACGGTGACGAAAGAGTTGATCTTGGGCTCGATCTCCTCGATTCGCGACAGCACCGCTTCCGTCGCCTCGAGCGCGCTCAATTCACCTTCCCGGATCATCCGGGCAAGCTCTGTCGCCGGCGTGAAGCAGATGTCGTCGCGGTTCATTTTGGGTCGCTCCCTTTTACTTGACCAATGGCTGGCACGTCATACTATCCACATCGCCATGCAAACCAATACCCAACGCGACTTCCAGCCCGATGGTTCCAACGCCGACCTCCGCCACAACTGGCGGCGCGAGGAAGCCGAGGCGCTGTTCGCCATGCCGTTCATGGACCTGATCTATTCGGCCCAGACGGCTCATCGCCGCCACTTCGACGCCAACAAGGTGCAGATGTCCAATCTGCTCTCGGTGAAGACCGGCGGTTGCCCCGAGGATTGCGGCTACTGCCCGCAATCGGCGCATCACCACACCAACGTCGCCGCCGAGAAGCTGATGGCGGTCGATGCCGTGCTGGCCGAGGCCCGCGCCGCCAAACAGGGCGGCGCGACCCGGTTCTGCATGGGCGCCGCCTGGCGCAACCCCAAGGACCGCGACGTCGACGCCATCTGCGCCATGGTCGAAGGCGTCAAGGCGATGGGACTCGAGACCTGTGCGACGCTCGGCATGTTGACCGAGCCGCAGGCGGACCGCCTCAAGTCCGCCGGCCTCGACTACTACAACCACAACATCGATACCTCGGAAGACTTCTACGGCAACATCATCACCACCCGCACCTTCGAGGACCGCCTGGATACGCTCTCGACAGTGCGCGACGCCGGCATCAAGGTCTGCACCGGCGGCATCGTCGGCATGGGCGAGGCGCGCCACCATCGCGCCGACATGCTCGTCACACTGGCCAACATGACGCCGCATCCCGAAAGCGTGCCGATCAACCTACTGGTGCCGGTTGCCGGCACGCCGCTCGCCGAAGCGCCGGACCTCGATCCGCTCGAATTCGTGCGCACCATCGCGGTGGCCAAGATCATGATGCCGGACTCGGTGGTCCGGCTCTCGGCCGGGCGCGAGGAAATGAGCGACGAGATGCAGGCTCTTTGCTTCCTGGCCGGCGCCGGATCCGTCTTCGTCGGGCCGAAGTTGCTGACCACGCCCAACCCGGGCCGCGACCACGACGACAAGCTCTTCGAGCGGCTCGGTATCAACGGCGCGGAGTGACCATGGCCGGCCCTGCGACCGGCCCGAACACGGACTTCGACCAGCGTCCGGACTGGTTCACCCGGGGCTACCGCCATATCTGGATGCCCTACACGCAGATGCGGACGGCCCCCTTGCCGCAGGCCGTGGTCGCGACCGAGGGGACGCGGATCAAGCTGGCCGACGGCCGCGAGCTGATCGACGGCATCGCTTCTTGGTGGTCGGCCTGCCACGGCTACAATCACCCGCACATCCGCGACGCCGTCACAAGACAGCTCGACGTGATGCCGCACGTGATGCTGGCCGGCCTTTCCAACGAACCCGCCTTCACCCTCGCCGAGCGGTTGGCGGCGATGACGCCGGGCGACTTGAACCGGGTATTCTTTTCCGAATCCGGTTCGGTCTCGGTCGAACTGGCGATGAAGATGGCCGTGCAGTACTGGATCAACCGCGGCCGGCGCGGCCGCAAGCGGTTCATCACCTTCAAGAACGGCTATCACGGCGATACCATCGGCACCATGGGGATCGGCGATCCGGACAATCCGATCCACGGCCCCTTCTACGGCCTGATAGCCGAACAACTGGTCGCCGATCTGCCCGAAACGGGCGAACAGATGCAGGCCTTCGAGGATTTCGTCGCCGCCCACGCCAATGAGGTCGCCGCAATCGTCATGGAGCCGCTGGTCCAGGGCGCGGGCGGCATGTTGTTCCACGATGCATCGGTGGTGCGTTTCGTACGCGAGGTCGCTGACCGCCACGAGGTGCTGCTGATCCTCGACGAGATCATGGTCGGACTGGGCCGTCTCGGCACCCGCTTCGCCTGCGAGCAGGCCCACATCCAGCCCGACATCATGACGCTCTCTAAATCGCTCACCGGCGGCACGCTCCCGCTGGCCGCGACCATCGCGTCGGACCGCGTGTTCGAGGCGT
>JAYOXJ010000333.1:2692-3858 GCA_038152725.1 Rhodospirillaceae bacterium | reverse complement strand
GGCCTCACCGTCATCATCGTCACCCACGACCCGGACGTGGCGCGCGCGGCCAGGCGCGTCATTACCTTCCGCGATGGCCATCTGGTCGACGACACCAGCTGCCGGCCCTTGGCCGCGCCCATTCCGGCGGGAGGCCGCGCATGAGCTTCTTCGATTGCATGCTGACCGCCTTCGGTTCGCTCCGCGCCAACCCCATGCGCTCGGTGCTGACGGCGCTCGGCATCATCATCGGCGTCGGCGCGGTGATCGCCATGGTCGCCGTCGGCGCCGGCGCCGAGCACCGGGTGCAGACGGTGATCCAGAACTTAGGGACCAACATCCTGATCGTCTTGAACGGCACCACCACGTCGAGCGGCCGGCGCCAGGGCTACGGCTCCAAGCCATCGCTCACGGAGGGCGACGCCAAGGCATTGGCGGCGGAAATTCCGGCGGTGCAGATCGCCGCCCCCTCGGTGCGTGGCGCCGGCCAATTGATCGCCGGCAACACCAACTGGTACACCGGAATCTACGGCACCGATAACGACTATTTCGAGGCGCGCAGCTGGAATATCGAGAAGGGCCGCGTCTATCTTCCGAACGAGATGCGCTCGGCCGCCAAGGTCGCGATCCTCGGCCACACCGTCGCCGACCAGCTGTTCCCGGGCCAGGACCCGGTCGGCCAGATCATCCGCGTGCAGCGCGTGCCGTTCGAGATCATCGGTGTGTTCGCAGCCAAGGGCCAGACCCCTAACGGCACCGACCAGGACGACGTGCTGTTCGTGCCGCTTTCGACCGCGAAGAAGCGCGTGCTCGGCGGCCGCCAGGTTCGCGGCGATTTCCTGGGCTCCATCGTCGTCCAGGCGCGCTCGGCCGGAGAGGTCGCCGAGGCCGAAGCCCAGATCAAGGAAGTGCTGCGCCGCCGCCATCGCCTGCAGCGCGGCCAGGCCGACGATTTCTACGTCCGCAATCTTTCGCAGATCCTCGAGGCGCGGGCGGAATCGTCACGTATCATGGGCATTCTGCTCGCCGCCGTCGCCGGCGTGTCGCTGATCGTCGGCGGTATCGGTATCATGAACATCATGCTGGTCTCGGTCACCGAGCGGACCGCCGAGATCGGGCTCCGCATGGCTTTGGGCGCACGCGGCCGCGACATCATGGCGCAGTTCGTGATCGAGGCGGTGATGCTC
>JAYOXJ010000333.1:0-2682 GCA_038152725.1 Rhodospirillaceae bacterium | reverse complement strand
TGCTCTCGGTGATCGGCGGCATCATCGGCATTGCGCTCGGCATCGCCGGATCGGTGGCGCTGGCGAAGGCCGGCGACTGGCCGACGGTGATCGAGACCGAGGCCGTCGTCGCCGCCGTCATCTTCTCGGGCGCCGTGGGTATCTTCTTCGGCTACTACCCGGCCCGGAAGGCGTCCAAGCTCGACCCGATCATCGCGCTCAGGCACGAATAGATGCGTTTACGCGCCCCCGTGGCTACCCCTTGAATTCCTCACCCAGCGGCAGCAGGCGCACGCCCTTGCGCAAGAATTTGTAGGGATAGACGCGCGGATCGACGACGTGCGCGCCCGGCGCCACGGCGACCAGCGTACTTGACGCGATCGGGTCGAAGTCAGCGCGGAAGTGGCAGGTCGATTTCAGCACAAGGATCTTCTTTTTTTCCGGCGCGATGCCGATGTGCTTGAAGATGTCCTGGTCGAAGGCCTGCATGCGCTTCGACGCGACCACGATCTCGATGCCGCCGATCTCCAGCACCGCGCAGGGGCCGATGGCGATGTTGCGGCCGGGAATGCTCTTCCCCGTCGTAACGAACTTGCCGTCGGAGAGTGCGGTGACCTTGAATTTTCCGCTGTAGGGCCGGTCGCCCGGAATGGCGTGCTTGCCGCCCAAATCGAGCGTCAGTTCGGCGCCTACACCGGCCTTGGTCGCCGCTTCGGCCGCCGCCGGGTCGGTCATGACGCACATGGCGACCCCTTCCGCGCCCAGCCGTACCAGGGCTTCCAACATGCCGGTGGTGTCGCAGGTGCCGCCGCAGCCGGGGTTATCCTGGGTGTCGGCGATTACGATGGGACCGTTGGCGCCCTTGGCCAGTTCCATGGCTTTCGAGACCGCTTCGTCCGGCGTCATCAAAGGCTCCGCGAACTCGGCCTCGCGCTCCAATACCATCGCCTCCAGCCTGTCAGCAGCAGCGTCGGCGGCCTCTTGCGTGTAGGCATGACAGGCGACGGCGGGACCGCATTCGGCCAAGTCGGACGGTGGAAAACCTGCGGCGTAACAGAGGTTGACGACATCACCCGCCTCGCCCGCGACCGAGGCCTCGATCAGCGCCTTGCTCGGCTCGACCAAGGTGCATTGGTAGTTGAGCGGCAGCAGGAACGGGATGCGGCGGATCGCCTTGCCGCGCGGAATTCCCTCTTTCAGGATGCGCATCAGGATGCGGGCCGAGCGCGCGCCGGTGTGCTGGCGGTCGATATGCGGATAGGTGAGATAGATCGCCATGCCGTCGCAGTTGTCGACCATCTGTTCGGTCAGGTTGACGTGGTAGTCCAGCGTGATGACCACCGGGATATCGGGGCCCACGCAGGCGCGCACGCGGCGCAGCAGTTCGCCTTCCGCGTCCGGATAGGTTTCCGAACACATGGCGCCGTGCAGATCGAGATAGACCGCGTCCAACGGCTTTTCCCCGGACATCGCCAACGAGATGCCGCCGACCAGTTCGCCGACGATGCGCTCGAAGGCGTCGTCGGTAATATAGCCGCCGGCGCCGGCATGCCCCCACAAGAGCGGCACCAGTTCGTGCTCGGGCGCGATGGTGTCGAGAAAACCGGACATGCCGTAGGACGAACCCTGGGTGCGCTCGATCACTTCGCGGCCGCGCGCCAGTGGTGGAAAATCGCCGCCGTTGGCGTAATAGGCATAGTCGGTTCGCATGTCGACGAAACAGTTGGTTTCGTGCAGAAAACCGCCGATGGCGATGCGGGCCATATGATTCCTCCCTTGCGCTTCGCTGACTGATGACGAAATGGTCGGACAAGCGGCGAAGCCGGTCAAGAGGCGCGGCTATTCCTTGTAGGGGTCGACGCGCGTACCATCCACCGTGTAGCCGGTATCGATATTGGCGCTGCCGTCGACCAGGCTGAGCCGCTTGGTGGCGCCCGCAGTCCGCAGGCGCCCGGTCACCCAGACGGGTTCGTAAAGCGCCTTTGCCGCATATGACTGCGTGAGACGCACGAAAACCATCTGGTTCCTGGGCGGCGCCGGCACATGGATACAGGCACCGACGAAGGGCACCAGTAGGAACTCGCCGACTTGGGTGCCGTCGAACTCGAGCGGCAGCACGTAGCCCGGTATCCGCACCAGCTTGCCGTCGAGCGACGCGTTGACCTCGGAATTGCGCCGCGCGACTTCGGCCTGCATCCGCCGCTGACGCTCCAACAGGTTCTCCAGATCGAGGCCCTTGGCCTGGAATTTCCGTTCCAATTCAAGGCCCCATTCGGCCTCGGGATTGCCTTCGGTAACCAGCCCGTTTCGCCGCTTCGCCCGGATCGAGGCGATCAACCCCAGTTCGATTCCGAGATCGGAAGCCAGTTCCCTTGCCGGATCGTCAATCGGCGGTCCCGGCGGCACGAGGCTCTCCCAGTCGAGCACCGTTGGCGTTTCGGCGCCGACGCCGGGCCCCGGCAGGAACAGCACAAAAAGGATCGCAACCAACAAACGCGCCATGGCCAGCCCAATAACCGTTGTACGGTTCTGTCTTAAAGCACGAATTCCGGGCTTTGTGGAGGATTCCCATTCGCCGAACCCAAAACCGCGAGCCAAATGTTTTCGAGGTGCATCGACATTTTCGGTGTGGATATTTAAAATATTGATGGGGCTGAAGTAGGTAACGGTTAGTGTTTGACCTGTTTATACCATGATTTTAGC
>JAYOXJ010000332.1:0-3873 GCA_038152725.1 Rhodospirillaceae bacterium | reverse complement strand
CTCCGGCTCGGCGGCTCCCGGGTCGGCGGCGACGACACCCACGCCCAGGTCGGCACCGGACGGCCGGTGCGCGACGCGATGCACCTGAAGCGGCTGTTCGCGGAAAAGCTGGAACGGTTCGATCCCGGTTTCGGCATCGACACGCTGGTACTCGCCGCCATCGAGGTCGATCCATTGGCGCCGGCCCAGGCGGCGCTTGAGGAAAGTCAGGGCGGCGGCGCCTCCGAGGCTTTAGCCCACCTGCTCGACCGCCTGGCCAACCGCTTGGGCCCCAATCGGGTACTCAGCCTGATGACGCTGCCCCGCCATCCCCCCGAGCACGCCCAGCGGGCGATCGCCGCACTCACCGAAGCGGCGGCGCCCGTGGCATCGACGCTGGCACCCCGCCCGCTGCAACTGCTGGCGACGCCCGAACCGATCGAGGCGGTGGCGCCGGTGCCCGACCGGCCGCCGGTGATGTTTCGCTGGCGCCGGCGTCAGCACCGGGTGGCGCTCGCCGACGGGCCGGAACGGATCGCGCCGGAATGGTGGCTCGAGGACCCGGCGGAACTCTTCAACGACGCCGAGCGGCTGCGCGACTATTACCGGATCGAGGATACCGACGGCCGCCGCTTCTGGCTGTTTCGCGCCGGCCTCTACCGCCCCGACCAACCGCCCAAGTGGTACATGCACGGAATTTTCCCATGAGCGCCAATCCCGCCTACGCCGAACTTTGCTGCGCCAGCAACTTCTCCTTCCTGGAGGGCGCCTCGCACCCGGAGGAACTGGTGGTGCAGGCGGCCGCGCTCGGCCTCGACGCCATCGCCATCACCGACGTCAGCGGCGTCAGCGGCCTGGTGCGCGCGCACGGCGCCGCGAAACAGGCCAGGATCCGCCTCGTCATCGGCTGCCGCCTCAAGCTCGAAGATGGCCCCGACCTGCTGGTCTACCCCGAGGACCGTGCCGCCTATGGCCGGCTCACGCGCTTGCTCACCGAAGGCAAGCGCCGCGCGCTCAAGGGCGAATGCCGGATCGTTTTTGCGGACGTTCTCGACAAGGCCGGCGTATTCGCCGCCGGCAGCGGCCAGGCCGTCGTCGTGATTCCGCCCCGGCGCCCCGACGCGGCCTTCCGACAGGCATTGCGCGAATTGACAAAAAATCTCAATTCGAAGCCATATCTTTTTGTTTCATATGATTATTCCGGCGGCATCGAAGCGCGCCTGCGAGCCTTGGCCGACTTGGCCGCCGAACATGGGATCGAGCTCCTTGCCGGCAACGATGTGCGCTATCACGAGCCCGCCCGGCGCCCGCTCTATGACGTGCTCGGCTGCATCCGCGAAGGCTGCACCGTGCACGAGGCCGGCCACCGCCTCGCCGCCAACGCCGAGCGTCACCTGAAACCGGCGGTGGAAATGGCACGGCTCTTCGCCGACTATCCCGGCGCCATCGCCATGCCCCAGGAAATCGTCCGCCGCTGCACCTTCTCGCTCGACGAGCTGAGATACGATTACCCCGTCGATCCGGTGCCGGCCGGCACCACCCCGCAGCAGGAACTTGCCCGCCTCACCCATCTCGGTGCCGCCGAGCGCTACCCGGATGGCGTGCCGGCCAAGGTTTCGGCGCAAATCTCGCATGAACTCGAACTGATTGGCTCGCTCGGCTTCGCGCCCTACTTCCTGACCGTGCACGATATCGTCCGCTTCGCCCGCGAGCGCGGCATTCTCTGCCAAGGGCGCGGTTCCGCCGCCAATTCGGCGGTTTGCTACTGTCTGGGCATCACCGCCGTCGATCCGGCCCGCATCGATCTGCTGTTCGAGCGCTTCGTCAGCGCCGAACGCGGCGAGCCGCCCGATATCGACGTCGATTTCGAGAACGGCCGGCGCGAGGAGGTGATCCAGTACATCTACGCCAAATACGGCCGCGAACGCGCCGCCATGACCGCCACCGTCATCACCTACCGGGCGAAAAGCGCCATCCGCGAGGTCGGCAAGGCGCTGGGTCTCACCGAAGACGTCATCGTCGCCTTGCAGGGCGCGGTCTGGCGCCGTCCCTGGGCCGACATCACCGACGCCCATATCCGCGACGCCGGCATCGACCCCGACGAGCCGATGATCCGGCGGCTGATGGCGCTGGCCGGCGAGATCAGGGGCTTTCCCCGCCACCTGTCGCAGCACACCGGCGGTATGGTGATGACCAAGGGCAGGCTCGACGAGATGGTGCCCGTGGCCAACGCCGCCATGGACGAGCGCACCGTGATCGAATGGGACAAAAACGATCTCGACGCGCTCGGCATCCTCAAGGTCGATATCCTGGCGCTCGGCATGCTGACCTGCGTGCACAAGGCGCTCGACCTGTTGAGTACACATCATGGGCTGAAGCTGGGCCTCGCCGACATTCCGCCCGAGGATCCGGCTGTCTACGACATGCTCTGCCGGGGCGACTCGGTCGGCGTGTTCCAGGTCGAGAGCCGCGCCCAGATGAGCATGCTGCCGCGCCTGAAGCCGCGAAATTTCTACGATCTGGTGATCGAGGTGGCGATCGTGCGCCCGGGGCCGATCCAGGGCGACATGGTGCACCCGTATCTGCGCCGCCGCGACGGCAAGGAGGCGGTCGAATACCCGTCGGAAGCGCTGGCCCAGGTGCTCGGCAAGACACTGGGGATTCCGCTGTTCCAGGAACAGGCCATGAAGATCGCCATCGTGGCGGCCGGCTTCACGCCCGAGGAGGCGGACGGGCTCCGCCGCGCGCTGGCTACGTTCCGGCGCATGGGCGACATCCACAAGTTCCAGGAACGTTTCATCGCCGGCATGCTCGCCAACGGCTACGACATCGATTTCTCCGAGCGCTGCTTCCGCCAGATCGAGGGCTTCGCGGACTACGGTTTCCCCGAGTCCCATGCCGCCAGTTTCGCGCTCCTGGTCTACGTCTCGGCTTGGCTCAAGTGCCACCATCCGGCGGTGTTCACCTGCGCGCTCCTGAATTCCATGCCGATGGGCTTTTACGCCCCGGCGCAGTTGGTTCGCGATGCGCGCGAGCACGGTGTCGAGGTGCGTCCGGTCGACGTCAACCGGAGCTACTGGGACTGCACCCTGGAGCCAACCGCGCTGCCCGAGAGGCCAGCGCTCAGGCTGGGGCTGCGTCAGGTCAAGGGGCTGATGCAGAGCCAAGGCGACGCCCTGGTGGCGGCGCGGCTCATGCCCTATCGCGATACCGCAGATCTCCGCCGCCGGGCCGGGCTCGCCAAGGCGACGCTGGAGCGTCTGGCCCGGGCCGATGCCTTCGCCGGCATCGGCCTTTCCAGGCGCCGGGCGCTGTGGGCGATCCGCGGGTTCGATCAGGACGTGCTGCCGCTGTTCGAATTCGCCGCCGATATCGACCATAGGGAGCCCGAGGTCGAACTCCCGGCCATGCCCTTGGGCGAACAGGTGGCGGACGACTACCGCGCACTCGCGCTGTCGCTCAAAAGCCATCCCGTGGCCCTACTCCGCACCGCGCTGGCCGAACGTGGCTGCGTCCCCTGCGCCGATCTCGCCCGCTTAGCCCATGGCCGCCGCGTGCGCGTGGCCGGCTTGGTGACGGCCCGCCAGCGCCCCGGCAGCGCCAAGGGGGTGATGTTCGTCACCCTCGAGGACGAGAGCGCCATCGCCAACCTGATCGTCTGGCCGGCGGTGCTCGAACAGTTCCGCCGCGAAGCCATCGGCGCGACGCTGCTGGAGGTTTCCGGCGAAGTGCAGAAGGAAGGTCTCGTCATTCACGTGATTGCCGCCAGGTTGTGGGACCTGACGCCGTGGCTGGCGCGAATCGAGCAGTCCAGCGAAGCACCGATCACCGTCGCGGCCCGTAACTTCCAGTGACGCCGCCTTTGTATGGCCCCATTTCAGGACTATGTCAGAC
>JAYOXJ010000331.1:2325-3883 GCA_038152725.1 Rhodospirillaceae bacterium | reverse complement strand
GTGGCGACGTTGCCGCCGTGGCCGTTGATGAAGAAGAACCGCTCGAAGCCGTGACGGGCGAGCGAATTGACCATGTCCTGGACAACGGCGATCAAGGTCGAGGGCCTGAGCGTCATCGAACCGGGAAAGCCCAGATGGTGTTGCGCCATGCCGACGTTGATGGTCGGCGCCACCATGGCACCGACGGCCTCGCCGACACGCCATGCGATCATCTCGGAGGTCAAGGCATCGGTGCCGATCAGTCCCGTCGGGCCGTGCTGCTCGGTCGAGCCGATCGGCATGATGATGCCGGTGGATTTTTTGAGATAGGCTTCGACTTCCTGCCAGCTGGCGAGCTGCATGCGCATCGGTGAAATTCCTCCATGGATTGGCCGGCATTGTCGCGCCGGGCGGCGGCGGCATCAAGCGCCGCTGCGCGCACGTTTCAAATCGCGGATCAGGAAGCGGGCCGGGTGCATGGCGTAGAGTGCCGATCTCGCCAGTGTTACCGGCCGGCCGGCGAGGCGTTCGGCGAGTACCGCCGCCGCCAGCGGTGCTGTCAGGAATCCGCGCGTGCCGAGCCCGGCGAAGGCGTACTGCCTAGGCCGATACGGGGCATCCGGAAACGGCCCTGCGCTCGGCCCATGGCGCAGCCGGGCGTATGCCTCGACGTAGCCGGCCGGGTCCGGGACCGGCCCGAGCACCGGCAGGCGGTCCTCCGTGGTGGCGCGTAAACCGACCCAGGAGGAGGTTGTGTCCGGCATCGCGCGGTCAAAGGCGGGCAACCGGCTGGCCAGCAGCGCCAGATTCGAGGCGTCATCCGACGGCGCCGGACTGCGCCATGCACAATCGACTGGATCGTCGATACGCCGAAAGGTCGATCCGACCATTTGTGCGCCGGGCGTCGTCACCAGATATCCGCCGTATGTCACCGGCGCCCGTTGCCCGGTCGCCGCCGCGTTCTGAGCGATTTGCGTCAACTGGCCACGGTTGGCGTGAAGGCCGATGGCGGCGCAATCCGCCAGCGCCGACGTCGCGAACCCGGCCGTCATCACGACCGCATCGGCATCGGCGAGCGCCTGTTCAGACGTGACCGTATCGCCGAAGCGCACTTCGATGCCGGCGAGCAGTGCCCGGCAAACTTCCCCACCATCGAGAGCGCCGCCGGAGGAAAACCAGGTTCCCGGCAGATCGACGGCCAGTCCGGAACGGCGCGACGCCTCCGACGCGTCTATCCATTCGCCCGCACTCGGACCGAGAAGACCGCTTTCCGCCAGCCGCTGATAGCGCGCCGCATCCGCTGCGTCGCGTCCGAGCACCAGGACGCCGCGCTGACGCCAGACGGCATGGCCGGCGCGGTCGAGCGTGTCGTAAAGATCGAAGGCGGCGCGAAAGGCGGCGGCATGAAACGCAGCGTCAACACTGTCACCGGTGAGCGGGCGGGGCTGCAAAACGGCGGCCGGCGTCCCCGACGCGCCCGACGCCGCGCGCGGGCCCGCCTCGTGGACGACGACGTCGAAACCGCCATCGGTGAGAGCACGTGCCGCCGCCGCGCCGGCGATCCCTGCGCCGACAACGG
>JAYOXJ010000331.1:0-2315 GCA_038152725.1 Rhodospirillaceae bacterium | reverse complement strand
GCGATGCGGCTACCGGCGGCGAGCGGCTTCGGCCAGTTGAACCAGGGCCGGTCCGTGGCACCTGAGCCGCCGCCTTGGAGAATACCGGCGAGACATTCCCGCTTTTGCAGGGCCAGCCGTTTTTCCATGGCAAACCCGATGCCCTCGAGCGTGCGCCGGACCCGGCCGGCTGCGGTGAACGTCGCCAGCCTGGCACCCGGCCGGCTCAAGCGGGCGATTTCCGCGAAAACCCCCTCCGACCACATCTCCGGGTTCTTGCCCGGGGCAAAGCCGTCGAGAAACCAAGCATCGGCCTCTGCAATCAATTCCTGCAGCATGGCGGCGGCCTCACCGTAGAGCAGCAGCAACCGCACCCGCCCGCCATCCAGATCGACGGCGTGGAATCCCTCGATGCGCGGCGGCAATTTTTTGCGTAGTTCGTCGGCGAGCGGGCGCAACGGCCCCATGCCTTCGTGGGCGCGCGCCAACGCATCGAGATCGAGCGGATAGCCCTCGACCGAGACGAAATTGAGCCGCGCATTCGCATCTGCGGTCTCGCGCCAGCGCGCACAGGTGATCAGGAAATTGAGGCCTGTGCCGAAACCGGTCTCAACGATGGAGAACTCGCGCCTGTTGCGCCAGCAATCCGGAGCGCCGATGCCGTCCAGAAACACGTGATGCGTTTCGGCAATGCCGTCGTCGGAAAAGTAGATGTCGCCGAACCGGGCGGAATAGGGATGGCCGTCACGCCAGGTCAGTTCGGCCGAAGGCAATTCGCGCATGCGCCCCTCTGGAATCCCTGGCGGCCCTTGGTTAAGCTTCGTGGCGATGGAGAATAACACCAACGGGAGGAAACGAAATGACCGCTACGCTGAGCGTGACCTCGACCGCATTCAAGGACGGCCAACCGATCCCCGCGCGCCACGCCTTCTGCGCGCCCTGCGCCGAAAACCACTCCAAGATGAGCACCAACGTGAGCCCGCAGTTGAGTTGGTCGGGCGCACCCAGTGGGACCAAGAGCTTCGCGGTCATCTGCGTCGATGTCGACGTGCCGACCATCTTCGAAGACGTCAATTCGGAGGAACGCACCATCCCGGCCGACATGCCGCGCCAGGATTTTTTCCACGGGCTCCTGGTCGACGTGCCGGCATCAATCACCACTTTGGCCGATGGCGCCGAGTCTGACGGCATCGTTGCCGGCGGCAAGAGCCCGGGCAAGGTCGCGCACGGCATTCGCGGCATCAATGACTACACCATGTTCATGGCGTCGAACCCCGACATGGCCGGCGATTACGGCGCCTACGACGGCCCCTGCCCGCCCTGGAACGACGAGCTGCTGCACCACTACGAGTTCCGTGTCTACGCGCTCGACGTCGCCACCCTGGGCCTGGACGCCGGCGGCAATTTCCGCGGTCCCGACGTGATGGCGGCAATGCAGGGGCACATCCTGGCCGAGGGCAAGCTGGTCGGCACCTACACCCAGAACCCCGACGTGAAAGGCTACGTTGGCTGAAGAGCTAGTCCGTCGGCAGCAACAAGCGGACGCGCAGCCCGCCTTCCGGCCGGTTTTTTAGTTCCACGTCGCCGCCGTGCGCGCGCAGAATTGTCCGCGCAATGGCCATGCCGAGGCCGATGCCGCCGGTCTCGCGGTTGCGCGATTCCTCCAAACGCACGAACGGCTCGAATACGCGCGCCTGATCCGAATCCGGAATGCCGGGACCGTCGTCGTCGACGACAATGACGACGGCGTCGGCCGACCGCTCGACCGCAACCCGCGCCCGACCGCCGTAGGCGAGCGCGTTATCGACGATGTTTCGGAGCGCGCGGCGAAGCGCGATCGGCCGGCACGAGACAACAACACGGGTACCTTCAGGCGCCTGAAAGCTGGCGTCCTTGTCGATGTCGGCCGCATCGGCGACGACGCTTTTGCAGAGTGCCGAGAGGTCTGTCTCCTGAAACGTCTCCTCGGTCGCGTCCTCTCGGGCGAAGCCGAGCGTTGCTTCGGTCATCGCCTGCATCTCATCCAGGGTGGCCAGGATTTTCGCCTGCAACTCAGCATCCTCAATGAATTCGGCGCGGATGCGGAGCGAGGTGATCGGCGTCCGCAGGTCGTGCGAGATGGCGGCGAGCATGCGGGTGCGGCCGGCGCCAAGCGCCTGCTCAAGACGCATATCGAAGCGTCGAGCGCCACGCTGCAGACGGTATTGGCGCGCGAAGACGCCGCAAGTGCCGCGTGACTAGATGATTTTGAAGAGAAATGGTGCCCAGGGGCGGATTCGAACCACCGACACGCGGATTTTCAATCCGCTGCTCTACCAACTGAGCTACCTGGGCAC
>JAYOXJ010000330.1:0-3910 GCA_038152725.1 Rhodospirillaceae bacterium | reverse complement strand
ACTTGGTGCCGATTGATATTAATCGGAAATTAATGGGGGTCTCTATCTACCGTTCACAGTATACCGAAAATGAAATTTCCAATGACTTGTTGAATTATAGTACGAAAATTTCGGACGGCGCAGGTGGCCATTTCGAGAGAGTTTGGGAAAAAGAACTTGGACCGACCAACAATGAAACTATCGCTTTCTATTAACTTGTTTGACGGTGAAGAGCTTCTCCTCGCGATGCTGCGGTCTGTTCGGAGCGTTGTCGATCATATCTCCATCGTCTATCAAAAAACCTCTTACTTCGGGCGTCCGTGTTCCGTTGATTTGGTCAATGTTTTGGATAATTTATCCAGGCAGGGACTCGTCGATGATCTGATCGAATACGAAGCTCCGAAACTAGTCCCTGGTGTCAATCCGCAAAAATATGAAGCTGAGAAGCGTACAATAGGTCTTACGCTAGCCCGCGATTTTGGCGCAACGCATTTTATCTCGCTCGATGCGGATGAATTTCTATCGGCGGAATCCCTATCGCGTGCGAAAGAGGAAGTCGTGCGCCACGGTTACGACGCAACGGGATGCAAGCTCATAGATTACTGGGGCTCGCCATGTCATCAAATTCCTGGATATGGCCAGGCTTGGGGTGATTATTTGTACGTCCCGCTGATTTATGAAATTAAGCCGGGCCTCGCATTCACTGCCGAAAAATTAACGAACGAATTTTTCTGTATCGCGGATACGACGCGTAAGCTTCCAAATGAGAAGCCGCATCGTTTAGGTGACCATGTCGTTGTTCATCATATGACAACGGTTAGGGCGAAAAGAGGTGGCATTTTAAGTAAGTATATGAATAGATCTTCATATATCCCTCCCGTTCTTCCGCCGGATCATACTGCAGATTTGTTCAAGGCATGGGTGCCGCGTGAGCACTGGGGGCCCAACGTTAATATTGTACCCGACGTTTTTAATATCGAAGCATCGTTTATTGAGCAAAATCTAATCGATGATGCAGCAGGGAACGCTCTCTACATCTCGGAACGAGAGCAGAACAGTCAGGTCGTTTTCCGCGGTGAGTACGATCAGAATATTCAAAATGAAATATGTAGCGTCACGAATTTCTTTCTCGAATTTTGCCGTTCAGTATGTACTGCCCCGAGGAGTGACATCAGCCACTGGTTAAGCGAGGCATGCCAGGATAAGCCTGAGATTATGGTTTTTTTTCCTGAACATGCCGCCTTATTTAATGGCGTATCCCCGACTGTAAATATTGTCGTACTAAGACCAGATGCAGATACGATGCATGCAACGTGTGTCGTGACTTGGAATGGCGGGGGGGCGAAGAAAAGGGACGCCGTCAGAACCGACACGTCTATCATTCAACATTTGAATGAGTCGGGCATAGCTGCGAGGAAAGTCGTTGGGGACTCATGGAAAATCTGCGGCTTCCAAGAGTTATGGTAATTTATATCTTTCTGGCTGCCGATAGAAGAATGTGATCGGGCTTTTAAGCGATCTCGCTTGAGCTTTTGGTTTTCCGTTTTCCTTATATTTCAGGAATGCATTTCACTATGTTTGTATGGGCGCTGAAGACTGCCTTATTCGCCGGAAGAAAATCGGCTCTTTGGCAAATTTTCTCCGCTATCTTCAAGGGCATTGAGCCGGTTATCGGTATTTATCTGGTGTCGCATTTTATTGCGTCCGTCGCCCAGGCGATCCAAGGGAAAGAGCACGACATCAATGAAGCCGTTCGATGGCTGGCCTACATTGTGGCGCTAGGCGTAGCATCGAAGTTAGTCGACGCGGTCACTGTCTTGACGTTTATGCGGTATCAAGCCTCACTACAAAATTATATGGAAAAACAACTCATCGAAAAAATGTACACATTAAGTCAAGATCAATTTGATGACGAATTGTTTAATGTCAGACTTTCTAAGGCAGTCCAGGCAAAAGACTCAGTAAATGATATTTTTCATAAAGTATTAACTCTCACAAGCGCCACTTTAGCATTTCTCACCTCTATGGGAACTATTTTGTACCACACGCCATTGGTTGGGATAATATTGGCGGCAACTGTTCTACCTTCACTGTTAATTGAAATAAATACGAACAAAAAAAGGGATTTGGTCGAGACCGAAAACGATAAGGACTGGCGGATCATGTCCAGAACGGGCTGGCTGTTAATCGATCCGGTACGAATGCCGGAAATCCGCTTGTTAGGCGCCTACCATAAGCTTCTCAATGTCTGGATCGGGCGTAAGAAAAATATCTTTAAAAGAGAAATTAGGACCGAGGAATCAGCTCAGAAAAAGTTGGTCATCGGTAAATTCGTTCAACTCTCAGGAGAGGTCTTTGCGAATTTATGGTTTTTACGAATGGTTTTTACTGGCGGCTTGGGCCTAGAAAATTTTCTATTTTTGCGGGGTCTGCTGACAGAGGCGGCAACGACAATTAGCACTTTGATATCGAGTATACAGGGTATGCATAAAAACTATATAGAGCTGAAAAATTTATCCCTCATATTGTTTACGCCGCCTAATATTAAAAACGGTGACCTTAAAATTGACGATAATTGCTCTCTATCCGTTGAATTCAAAAATGTCAGCTTTAAATACCCGAAATCTGATTCTTTCTGCCTGGAAAATATTTGCTTTTCAATCAAGCCTGGAGAGAAGGTAGCGCTGGTCGGAAAAAACGGATCCGGAAAATCCACGATCGCAAAGTTATTATTAAGGCAATATATTCCATCTTCTGGCGACATACACATTAACGGCATAGATGTGCGTGAATTAAATATAGAATCCTTTCATAGCCGTTTAAGTATTCTAGTTCAGAATTTTTCGTTATTCGAACATCTGACGATTGAAGAGAATATTAAGTTTGGTGTTCCGCGTTTGATCGAGCATGAGGAAATGATAAGCGCTGCGAAGCAATCAGGCGCCCATGAATTCATCGTCAAACTTAAAAACGGCTATCAGCAAAGGCTCATGAATACCTATGATGATGGCGTTCAATTGTCGGGCGGTGAGTTGCAGAGAGTTTCTTTGGCTCGTTGTTTCGCGAGGGGGGCCGATTTTTTTGTGTTGGATGAACCGACATCGGCAATCGACGCCAAAGGCGAAGAAGAAATTTTTTCCCAGATTTTCGAATTATTCGACGACAAATCCGCACTGATTATCAGTCATCGGTTTAGTACGGTAAGAAAGGCCGATAGGATCATTGTCCTTGATGGCGGTTCGATTGTGGAAACGGGTAGCCACGAAGAACTGATACGAAACGGCGGGCTATATATGGAAATGTTCGAGTTGCAGGCCTCTGGTTATCGATAATATTTAGAGCGGTGGCAATCGCCCTACATATTTTGCTTTGGGTAACAAATGATCTGAGTATGGATTTGCAATTAAGAATGGGCTGCGGCTTTTGTCAGCTCACGCGAGCCGTCGCATAGATTTTCTTCAACTCGGCTGACTGTTTTCGGGCCTCAAGTATAAAGGGCTCTGATTCCTCTGTGCGACGCCAGGTTTTAGCAGATGTAGTTATTTCGGCTGATCAAGGACGTCCTAAAAAATCATCACTGACTGTTCCCAAAAAACACCGCGGAAAGAGCGGATATGTATCCGTCGCAAAATAATTATAGTTTCCATTTGAGATAGCGCCATTACATTCATCAAGGTTTCCCGAACCAGCAACATATTCGTAGTCTTCGTTGTATGATCCATCAAAAGTCCCATAAGGTGGCGTGGGTCTCGTTCCTGATTTTAGTCGCCATGACGAAGCAGCTTGATCACCGATATAGTGAATTTCAAATCCATCAGCTGCATATCCCATTAAGCTTCCGTTTAAACCTTGAGCCAACGAAGGTGAAACGGCATGGTAATGGTACAAACCCCGATTATCGACGTGGGCATTTTCCTGATCCATTCCCAAT
>JAYOXJ010000329.1:0-3928 GCA_038152725.1 Rhodospirillaceae bacterium | reverse complement strand
GCCGCCGTCGCCGCCAAGCTCGGCCTCAAGTGCCGGCTGGTGCAGGAAAGCTGGGTACCGCACGAGGACGCCGTCTACGACCGCGTCGGCAATATCCTGATGACGCGCTTGATGGGCGCCGACAGCCGCGTCGTCGATGACGGCTTCGACATCGGCATCCGCCAGAGCTGGGAGGACGCCATCCGCGAAGTCGAGGCCGGCGGCGGTAAACCCTATGCGATCCCGGCCGGTGCCTCCGTGCACAAGTTGGGCGGGCTCGGCTACGTCGGATTTGCCGAGGAAGTGCGTGCTCAGGAAAAGAATCTTGGCTTCAGCTTCGACTACATTATAGTTTGCGTCGTGACCGGTTCGACCCAGGGCGGCATGATCGTCGGCTTCGCCGCGGACGACCGTGCCGACCGCGTCATCGGTATCGACGGCTCGGGCACGCCGGACCAGACCTGGGCCCAGGTCCGCGACATCGTCACCAACACCGCCGAATTGGTCGAACTGGGGCGCGACGTGCGCGACGACGAGATCGTCATCAACCGCGATTACGCCTATCCCGCCTACGGCGTGCCGAGCCAGGAGACCATCGAGGCGATCCGCCTGGCGGCGCGCACGGAGGCGATGATCACCGACCCGGTCTACGAAGGGAAATCCATGCAGGGTATGATCGATCTGGTGAAGAAGGGCTTCTTTCCCAACGGTTCGCGTGTGCTCTACGCGCACCTGGGCGGCGCGCCGGCCTTGAACGGCTACAGCTACACCTTCCGTAACGGCTAAGCCGCAGGATCGACCGCGTTCCGCCGGTTCCGCGCCGCGCCGGCCGGTGCGCGGCCGAGCAAGTTTCTTTCATGGAGGCCCGCCAGTCACTATATAGAGGTATCGGAAAAACGTACGCGGAAGCCCGCTCTAGGCATGGTCCAGGTCTCCAAACCCCGACGCATCATCGATCGCAAGGCGCTCAACGGGCGCCTCGACGAACTCGTCTCGTGGTCGGGCTATACGCCGAAGACGCAAGGTCAGGTGCTCGAAATCTTCAAGACTGCGCACCAGGAGGGCTGGAACGAGGTCAAGCGCCGCTTCGAGGCGGGCGAGGCCGACGGCCCGGAAACCACCCGAGCCATGGCCTACCTCGTCGATCAGGTGGTGCGCAGCCTCTACGAATTCGCCACCGAACGGGTCTATCCGGCCGCCAATCCGACCAAGGGCGAACAGATGTCACTGGTCGCCACCGGCGGCTACGGCCGTGGCGAGATGGCGCCGTTCTCCGATATCGATTTGATGTTCCTGCTGCCCTACAAGCTGACGCCGAGAAGCGAGCAGGTCGTCGAGTTCATTCTCTACATGCTTTGGGATTTGGGACTCAAGGTCGGCCATGCGACGCGTTCCGTCGACGAGGCGGTTCGCCTCGCCGAGGGCGACATGACCATCCGCACCAGTTTGCTCGAGGCGCGCTGGCTGGCCGGCGACCAGGGTTTGGCCCGCGTCTCCAAGAACCGTTTCCGCAAGGAACTGGTCGAAAGCACCGGACCGGAATTCGTCGAGGCCAAGCTGGCCGAGCGCAACGACCGCCACGACCGCATGGGCGATACCCGCTATGTGCTGGAGCCGAACCTGAAAGAGGGCAAGGGCGGGCTTCGCGACCTGCAGACGCTGTTCTGGATTTCGAAGTATCTCTACGGCGCCGAGGATGCCGCCGGGCTCCGCGACGCCGGCGCGCTGACCGCCGCCGACGTGCGCACCTTCGCCAAGGCCGAGCATTTCCTGTGGACCGTGCGCTGCCATCTCCACTACATGGCCGGCCGGCCCGAGGAGCGGCTCACCTTTGACGTGCAGCAGGAACTCGGACGGCGCATGGGCTACAAGGACCGCGCCGGCACGCGTGGCGTCGAGCGCTTCATGAAGCACTATTTTCTCGTCGCCAAGGATGTCGGCGATCTGACCCGCATCCTTTGCGCGGTCTGGGAGGAGCAGCACAAGAAACGCAGTGCTACCTCCTGGCTTTCCGGCTGGCGCCTCAACCGCAAGGAGGTCAAAGGCTTCAAGGTCGAGGCCGGCCGCCTCACCTTCAATGCGGCGGGCGATCTCAAGGACGATCCGGTCAACATGCTGCGTCTCTTTCACGCCGCGCAGATGAACAACGTCGACATTCATCCCCGCGCACTCAGGACGGTGAAGAGCAACCTCAAGCTGGTCGACGCCCAGCTACGGCGCAACAAGGAGGCCAACCGGCTGTTCCTCGAGATGCTGACCGGCCCCGATCCGGAGCGCACGCTGATGCGTCTCAACGAGGCCGGCGTGTTCGGCCGTTTCGTGCCTGATTTCGGCCGCGTCGTCGCACAGATGCAGTACGACATGTACCACGTCTATACGGTCGACGAGCACACCATCCGCGCCATCGGCCTGGTCGCCGGCATCGAGAGCGAGCGGCTGATCGCCGATCATCCGGTCGCCTGCGCGGTGGTCAAGGAGATCCAGTCGCGCGCCGTCTTGTATGTCGCCGTTTTGCTGCACGACATCGCCAAGGGCCGTGGCGGCGACCATTCGGTGCTTGGCGCCGAGATCGCGATGAAGCTCTGTCCGCGCCTCGGCATGAGCGAATGGGAGACCGAGACCGTCGCCTGGCTGGTGCGCTGGCACCTGCTGATGAGCAACGTCGCCTTCAAGCGCGATCTCGACGACCCGAAGGCGATCGCCGACTTCGTCCAGGAGGTGCAATCGCCGGAACGGCTTCGTTTGCTCCTGGTATTGACCGTGGTCGATATCCGCGCGGTCGGCCCGAACGTGTGGAACGCCTGGAAGGCCGGCCTGCTGCGCGAGCTTTACTGGCGTGCGCTGGAGACGCTGACCGGCGCCGCTTCCGAGACTCGCCGCGACGACCGCGTGGCACGCATCAAGGCGGCGCTCAAGGAGCGCATCGCCAAGGCCAAGCTCGACGTCGGCAATTACCTCAACCTGGGTCAGGACGGCTACTGGCTCGGCACCGACGCCGATACGCTATTGCACCACGCCGGCATCATCGACGCCGCTAAGAAATCCGGGGAGCCGTTTCATGTCGAGCTGCGCCAGCGGCCGGAAACCGGCGCCTCCGAACTCACCATCTATGCGCCCGACCATCCCGGCCTGTTCGCCGCCATCGCCGGCGCCATGGCGCTGTCGAACGCCAACATCGTCGATGCCAAGGCGCATACGCTCGCCGACGGCATGGCGCTCGACACCTTCTCGATCCAGGACGGCTCGCGCGGGCCGTTCTCGGCCGAGTCCGACTTCCCGAGATTGAAGCGCCGCATCGCCGACGCGCTGCAGGGCCGGACCCGGCCGGCACGCGAACTAGCCAAGCGCGGCGACACCAAGATCGAGGGCCGGACGGCGGTGTTCAAGGTGCCGCCGCGGGCACTCATCGACAACGTCGTGTCCAATACGCACACCGTCATCGAGATCAATGGCCGCGACCGGCCCGGCCTTTTGCACGACGTCACCTCGGTGATCACCAGTGACGGCCTGCAGATTTCCAGCGCCATCATCTCGACCTACGGCGAGCGTTTCGTCGACGTGTTCTACCTGAAGGACGTGTTCGGGCTGAAGATCGACAGCAAGGGCAAGCTCGAGGACATCCGCATGGCGCTGATGAACGCCCTCGGCGCATCGGAGGTTCGCAAGGCGACGTGACCCCGCCTTTGCGGCGCCGCGATCCGGCGCTATCCGTGACGCCCCGAATCGCGTAGAGCCTCGCTGCCATGTCCCTGGTCCGTGCCATCGCCACCGTCGGCGGCTTCACCCTGGTCAGCCGGATCACCGGATTCGTGCGCGACGTCCTGATCGCGGCGATCCTCGGGGCCGGACCGGTGGCCGACGCCTTCTTCGTCGCCTTCAAGCTGCCGAACTTCTTCCGGCGGCTGACCGGCGAGGGGGCGCTGACCGTCGCCTTCGTGCCGATGTTCGC
>JAYOXJ010000328.1:2231-4026 GCA_038152725.1 Rhodospirillaceae bacterium | reverse complement strand
TGCCGAGGGAGGATTGCACTTCACCGGCCTATAGCATAAACCCTGGGGCCACGACACGCGTAGTTCGCCGGCGAAAGCATCCGGCGGAGGTTGATATGGCCCAGTACAAATCGGAATTCGTGACCAGTCTGGTCGAACGCGGATTCATGCACCAGTGCACGGACTTGGACGCGCTCGACGCCAAGGCCGCCGCCGGGCCGATCTCCGCCTATATCGGCTTCGACTGCACGGCGCCCAGCCTGCACGCGGGCTCCATGGTGTCGATCATGCTGCTCAGGCTATTCCAGAAGACCGGCCACAAGCCGATCGTACTGATGGGCGGCGGCACCACCAAGGTCGGCGATCCATCCGGCAAGGACGAGAGCCGCAAGCTGCTCGACGACGACACCATCGCCGCCAACATGGCCGGCATCAAGCAAGTGTTCGCCAAGTACCTAAGCTTCGGTGACGGCCCGACCGACGCAGTCATGGTCAACAACGCCGACTGGCTCGACGGGCTGCAGTACATCCCGTTCCTGCGCGACTACGGCCGGCATTTCTCGATCAACCGCATGCTCGGGTTCGATTCCGTTAAGCTGCGGCTGGAGCGGGAACACCACCTGACGTTCCTCGAATTCAACTACATGATCCTCCAGGCGTACGACTTCCTCGAACTCTCCCGGCGCCGCAACTGCATTCTGCAAATGGGCGGCTCCGACCAGTGGGGCAACATCGTCAACGGCGTCGAATTGGGCCGCCGCATCGATGGCACCGAACTGTTCGGCCTGACCACGCCGCTGCTGACCACCGCCTCCGGCGCCAAGATGGGCAAGACCGCCGACGGTGCGACCTGGCTCAACGCCGACATGCTCGCGCCATACGACTACTGGCAGTATTGGCGCAATACAGAAGACGCCGACGTCGGCCGCTTCCTGAGACTCTTCACCGAACTTCCCCTGGACGAGATCGCGCGGCTGGAAAAACTTGAAGGCGCCGAACTCAACGATGCTAAGAAAGTCCTCGCCGATAACGCGACGACTCTTTGCCATGGCGTGGAAGCGGCTAAGGAAGCGCGCGCCGCGGCGGAAGCCGCGTTCGAACAGGGCACGGCAGCGGCGGGGCTGCCGACCATCGAGGTTCCGGCATCCGAACTCGCTGCCGGCATTGCGATCATCGACCTCTTCTGCCGGGCCGGCTTCGCCGGCTCCAACGGCGAGGCCCGGCGCCTGATCCGGGGCGGTGGCGGGCGGCTTAACGACGCGGTCATCTCCGACGAGACCATGAGCGTCTCCGGCGCCGATGCCGATGCCGGCGGCGTCATCAAATTGTCCGCCGGCAAAAAACGCCACGTGCTGGTTCGCGCAGCCGGATAGCTCCGGATGGATGGTCTTGTCGCTAGAAACGCTGCCCTGATCTCCAGCCCGCGTGGCTTTCTCACCTACATTGCCGGAATAATCACGACCCTTGTACTGGTCCGATCCTTCCTGTTTCCCGGCGTCGGCGGCGACGACGGCGAGCAGATGGTATTCTCGCAATACTTTGACTGGGGCTACCAACTCCGCAATCCACCCTTGGTCACTTGGCTGTTGATCGTAATTCAGCAGATCACCGGACCGACCGTTTTTTCGATAGTCCTACTGCGCGGGCTGATCTTGTTTGCGATCTATGCGCTCAGCCTTGCAGTGGCGTTGGAACTCGTCACCGACCGGCGGCTCGCGGCACTCTCCGCCGGTTCACTGCTGATGATTTTCTATGTCGGCCGGAACACCATTCACGGCTTCACCCATACCTCGCTGGTAACGGCATTCTACCTGGC
>JAYOXJ010000328.1:0-2221 GCA_038152725.1 Rhodospirillaceae bacterium | reverse complement strand
TGGCAAGGCGCCAACGGTTCCATTGCGGATCGCGTTCGGGGCGGCACTTGGCTTCGGCATCTTGGCCAAATACAGCTTCGTGATCTTTGCAATTGCCCTTGTCATCGCCGCCATGTTCGACCGCGACAAGCGGCGCGCCATGGTATCACCCTGGGTCGCGCTGGGCGTCGCCGTCACCTTGCCACTAGTTTTGCCGCAATTCGCCTGGCTGGCCGAACACGCGCCATCTCAACATTTGGTGCGCGGTAACCAGCCGCTCGACTGGATCGCCAACCTCGGCCGTATCGTCGAGACAACCCTGCGGGTCGCGGCTTCCACTGTTGCCTTCTTTCTACCGTTCGGCCTGATCTGGCTCGTAGTCTTCTGGAAGGCCGTCCGACAATTGCCGGCGCAGGACATCGGGACGGCGCACCACGCACGCTTCCTGGAACATCTGTTCCTGGCCATTGCAGCTATCGCCTTCGTCGCGATTGCGGTGGTCCAGTCCGACCGGCCGCGCAGCCACTACCTGTTCGTACTGGTGCCGCTGGTGCCGTACCTCTTCCTGCGTTTCGGTGCCGCCATGACCGACCGCCAGGTTCGCCGCTACGCAGCACTGATATCGTTGAGTGGTGTCGTATTGATCGGCACGCTGGTCGGCAAATACTTCATCGAACCGCTGATCCACGAGGACTGCGAGGACCACGTTCCCTACGACACCTTCGCCGACAAATTGCGCGAGGCTGGATTCAAACGCGGCACCATTTTCGCCTACTTCCACCGCGACCCGCTGGCCGGCAATCTTCGGGTCCGATTTCCGGAATCGCGCGTGGTCAGCGCCAAGCACCCCGGCGCAATTCCACCAGCCGGCGAAACGCCTGGCCAATGCTTGATCATTTGGCCGCTGAAAGGCGCGGAAGATCCAAAATCGGCGACCATCCGGACCGCCAACGAAAGCCGGCTCGCCACTAAACTCTCATACGAAATCCCGTCAAAAGTGACATCGGCATCATTGCCGCCCTGGGGCAACAGGCGAAACCAAATTGGTTTTGCGCTGATCGAGGGCGGCGCCGGAGATTGCCGCTAGCGGCTATTGCGCAGTCGGTGCCTTGGCACCGTTGTCGTCCTTGACGCGCTCGCCATCCGATTTCGAAAAAATTCCGAAGACGTTCCGCAAGAAGCCTGGCGCCAGCGCCGAGAGCGGATTGACCGCGACGATCGGATCCTGCAACGACCCGGTCATGGTGTAGGTGGCGGCGAACACGCCACCGCCCTTTTCACCGCCGGTGAATAGATCGCCCAGCACCGGAATCCGCCCGAACGCCGAATTGATCACGTAGGCGGGAATCACGGTGCCTTCCAGATCGACGAGGTCGGTATGGCGGAACACCTTGCCGCTCGCCGTGAAGCCGAGCGAGTTGCCTGTCGCCTTTGCGTTCTTGAGATTGAAAATGCCGTTTGCCAGGTCGAACGGAATGACCAGGTCGCGGAACGCCAGGCCCTCGCCCTGAAGAGCTTCGAGAATACCCGTCAGCGACATGATCGAGACCAGATGCGCCAACGCCGGCGCGTTGATGACGCGATAGTCGTTGACCACGATGGTGCCCTTCAATGGCTGGCCCGGCTTGGCATCGTCATAGGTGCCGGTGATCAAAAGCTTGCCGCCGACCATGTTGGGATAGAGACCCAACAGCTTGAGCACCTTGCCGGCGTCCTCCGAGCGCATGGTGAAATCGCGGTTGCCGTCTTCGCGCGTCCGGATCGAAAGATTGAACGACGACTTTGCATCGATGCGGCTGTCGAGCATGATCGTCTGCCACAGATTGCCGGCCCGCGAAAAGGTCCCGGAAATGTCGTGCAATTCCTGCGTGGCGTCGATCCACACACGGTCGAATTCGACCACCAGCGTCAGCTTGTCGAGTAGCGGATTGTCCTTCTCCGTTCCGGTGTTGTCGGCCATGACCTCCTGCCACAGCGGCGACAGGTCGAACGAGGGGCCGTGGAAACCGGCCTCCCAGCCACCATCCGATTTCGGGATCAATGCCCCCTTCATCTTGGTCCGGCCGTAGGAGATGCGGGCGAAATCGATCCGCTCCAAGCCGATGCCGTCGAGCGCATACTTGGCCTTGCCCTGGATATCGAGATCGGCGGCCTTGAGCGAAAACCGCGGAATGTCGGTGACGACTTTGCCTTCGAGATCGACGACGACTTCGGCGGTGGCGGCAGCGCCGACCGGCTGGGA